>DATADT010000210.1:0-1557 GCA_036258355.1 Burkholderiales bacterium | reverse complement strand
GCGGGTAGAACATGACGAAGTAGCAGGGATGGCCGAACTTGAGCGCGATGCCGAGCTCGCTGTCCATCTTGAAACCGCCGATTCCCGGCCCGTGCCCGGCGCGCGGGTCGATCACCACGAACGGGCGCATGGCGGGATTGGTCGGCGGGTAGTCCTTGGGCGGCTTGATGCGCACCAGGGCGTAGTTCGCCGGCTTCTCGAGGCTTCGCCCGTCGAGGACGACCTCGTGGTCGAACACCAGCACCGGCGGGCTGCCGAGCTTCTCGTGCTCGAGGTACTGGTTGCCCCGCTCGCGCAGGACGTCGAGCGTAAGGATGGAGCGTTGCCAGGCGTCGATCAGGTAGGCAAACGCGCTAGACGGTTCTGGTTTCATGGGGGTCCCCGCAGTTTAGACCTTAGTCTGCCGCGCTCTGCGGCAGATGGTTTGATCCTGCTCAAAGTGTATTACCCCGGCATTACTAACTCCACCCTACCAAGGTATTGCTAGACTTCACGTTATGAAACTCTGGATCGGAAACCTCGACCCCAAAACCACGGACGACGAGCTCCGCGAGCTGCTGAAGAAGTACACCAAGTTCACGATCACCGACATAGTGCGCCACCCCGGCGACGGCTCGCGCCCCGCGGTAATGCTCGAGCTCGAGGGAGGCGACATCGTTGCCCTCGACGCCGCGCAGCGACGTCTTCACGGCATGTACTACAAGAATCGCCCGCTGCACGTCGCCATCCCCTCGCGATAGCGCGCGCCACACTCTGACCTCTTTCGAATTATTGCAGCCGGCGACTCTCGGCGAGGCTTTGTCGCTCCTCGACGACGAGAACGCGCGGCCGTTCGCAGGCGGCACGGCGCTGATGCTCATGATGAAGGCCGGCGTGTTGCGTCCCCAACGAGTAATAAGCCTGCGAAAACTCGGCCTCGACGGTATCGAAGAAAACGGAACCCTCCGAATCGGCGCCATGACGACCCTCGGTGCGCTCGAGCGCTCGCCTGAGGTGAGGAAAGGGTGGCCAGTGATCGCACGCGCGCTGAAGACTCTCTCCAACGTGCGCGTTCGCAACGTGGCCACCGTGGGCGGTGCGCTCGCGCACGCGGACCCTCACATGGATCTGCCGCCGCTCCTCGCCGCGCTGGGCGCCAAGGTCTTTCTGGAAGGGAAGAAGGGGACGCGCGCAGTCCCGGTCGAAGACTTGTACGCCGGGTACCTCGAGAACACGCTCCAGCGCGGCGAGCTGATTAGAGAAATAGAAATTCCGGCGATCGGAAAATGCCGCGCCGCGTACCTCAAGTGCACGACGCGCTCGGCCGACGACTGGCCGGCGGTCGGCGTGGCGGTGGTCCTGGGCGACGAAACGCGCATTTTCGTATCGGCCGCAACCGACCGCCCGACCCGTATCTCCGATGAAGCGGCCGTCGCCGGCCTGAAGATCGAAGGCGACCTGCACGGCTCGGCGGACTACAAGCGGCATCTCTTGCGAGTGTATTTGCGGCGGGCCATCCATGAAGCGCGCAGCGCAGTCCACTGAGACGCCGCAGGTCGGGCGCTCGGTGCCGCGCCT
>DATADT010000209.1:0-1559 GCA_036258355.1 Burkholderiales bacterium | reverse complement strand
AATGTGCCGGGGTGGGATCTACGACCAGCTGGGTGGCGGCTTTTGCCGCTACAGCGTCGATGCCGAGTGGATGATTCCGCACTTCGAGAAAATGCTCTATGACAACGGGCCGCTGCTCGGCCTGCTTGCCGATGCCTGGCTTCTGAGCGGCGATGCGCTTTACAAGGAATGCGCTGCCGCCACCGCCGGCTGGATCATGCGCGAGATGCAGTCGCCCGAAGGCGGCTACTACTCCTCGCTCGATGCCGACAGCGAGCGCGAGGAGGGCAAGTTCTACGTCTGGAGCCGCGAGGAAGTTGAGCAGTACCTCACTGAAGAGGAATACCTCGCCTTCGCAGGGCGCTACGGCCTCGACCGGGCTCCGAACTTCGAAAACCGGCATTGGCACCTTTACGTGGCAAAGGAGGTGGAAAGTCCAGTTTTGGAGACGGCAAAGCAAAAGCTCCTCGCTGCGCGCGAGAAGCGGGTGCGGCCGGGGCGCGACGAGAAGGTGCTCGTGTCGTGGAATGCGCTCGCCATTCGCGGCATGGCGCGCGCCGGACGCGTGTTTGGCAACGACGCGTGGATTGCGTCGGCGCGCCGCGCGGCGGCGTTCATCCGCTCGAGGATGTGGCGCGACCGACGCCTCGCCGCGACCTACAAGGACGGCCGGGCGCACCTCAACGCCTATCTCGACGACTATGCGCTTTTGATCGCGGCGGTTCTCGAGCTCCTGCAAGAGCGGTTCTCGGTTGACGATCTCAACTTCGCCGTCGAGCTGGTCGAAGTGCTTCTGGAGCAGTTCGAGGACCGCGCCGAGGGCGGCTTTTTCTTCACCGCGCGCGATCACGAGCGGCTGATCCACCGGCCGAAGCCGGGCCACGACCACGCCACGCCCTCGGGCAACGCGGTCGCCGCATGGGTGCTCGGCCGCCTGCACGCGCTTACCGGCGAGGCGCGCTACGCGGCCGCCGCGGCGCGCGCGCTCGAGCTCTTCTACCCGGCGATGCGCGACCACCCCGGCGGATTCGCCATGATGGCGATCGCGCTCGACGAGCACCTCGCGCAGCCCAAGACGCTCGTGCTGCGTGGCCAGCCGGCCGAGGTGGAAGCCTGGAAGGCCGAGCTTGCCCGCGACTACCTGCCCGACACGCTGGTGCTCGGGATCGCCGACGCCGTGCCGGGCCTGCCGCCTCTCCTCGACAAGCCGGCGCGGCCGGGCGACGTCAACGGATGGCTGTGCCGCGGCGTTAGCTGCCTCGAGCCGAGCAGCGATTTAGTACACTTGAGACAAATCCTTAGGGAGAAAACGTGAAGCTTGCAGGGATTTGTATTGCGCTTGCGGCGCTGGCGGGGACCGCTTTACCGGCCGCGGCAAACGAGGAGTTGGCGAAGAAGCATGCCTGTCTTGCCTGCCACACGGTGGACAAAAAGATGGTCGGTCCGTCCTACAAGGACGTTGCCGCCAAGTACCGCGGCGACAAGGGAGCCGCGGCCAAGCTCGCCGCCAAGGTCAAGAACGGCAGCCAGGGGGTATGGGGCAACGTGCCGATGCCGCCGAACGGCGCGGTGCCCGACGC
>DATADT010000208.1:0-4378 GCA_036258355.1 Burkholderiales bacterium | reverse complement strand
CCACAGCCAGGCGGCGAACATGAGCAGCGTCCAGGTGAATTGCAGGACGTGACCGCCGCCCCAGAACAGCACCTCGAAGTACGCCTTGCGCTCGATGGCCGCAGGCACTTCGGCGTAGGACCAGGCGAAGGCTATGAGCGCCACCGCGGCCGACACCGCCGCGGCATTGAGACCGAAACGCAGCGCCGCCGCGCCGTCGGGACAACTGCCCACCTTCGGCGCGACGGCAAGCGCGCGGCCGACGACGAGCGCGCACGACACGCCGAAAAGCGCGAGCGCACGCAGGAAAAGCGCTCCGTCCAGCACCGGGATGTAGTTGCTCATCAGCGCGGCTCCGGAGCCGGCGAACGGCGCCGCGCACATGGCGAGCGTCGCGGCGGCTGCGCCGGCGAGGCCCGCCCAGCCGAGCCACAGCAGCCGCGGCGTGCCGTGCAGGCTCCACAGCAGCCCGGCGAATGCCGAGAACCACACCAGCACCGATAGATCGACGTGCACCACGAGCGCGACGCGGAAAAAGTCGGCGAGCGGGAACGCGTCCTTCACGTACGGCGCGCGCGCGAGCACGAGCAGGACGGAGAACACGCCCGAGGCGAGCAGCGCGCCGATGGCCAGCGCGAGCCAGCCGGCGGCGAGCGTGCGGCGCGCGTCGGCCGGGACGGGCAGCGCGTAGCGCGCCGCAGGAGCCGCAACGAGTTCAACGTAGGACGAACGAGTACTCATTGTTCCTTCTCGAGGAGCGCACTGTGGCACGCAGATGCGGCTCGCGCCGGGCGGCGAAGCGCTCGTCGCACAGCTCCATGCCGAGCCGGTAGGCGCATTCGCCCTCGCAGCCGACGGCCGTCACCTTGCGCGCCCCGCGGCGCAGCGCGTACTCGACCACCGAGGGCGGCAGCATGGCGAGGCAGCGCAGCGCGATCGCGCCCGGCGTCGGGGTCTTTTCGCAACAGAAGATCACCTCTTCGGCCGGCAACGCCGTCCGCAGCCTCTCTCTCAGCTCCTGCATCGTGAGATCCGGAAGCTCGATTCCCGAGACGAGGTGCTGGATGCTGCGAAAGGGCGTCGAGGAGGGGCAGGCGCCAGCGCAGATGCCGCAGGCGGCGCAGCGCTCGGGAAGCACCACTGCCGTCTTTTGGAGCTCGATCGCGTTGTAGGGACAATCCGCGATACAGCGGCCGCAGGCGTTGCAGTTCGTCGGATCGACCTGCGCAACAATGACTTGTTCTTTTTTCGAGAAGTAGGGGAGCAGAAGAAGAAGCGCCGAGATTCCCAGGACCAGAACCCACAAAACCGCGGGCGAGGTGGCGTACATGAGCGGATGGATGAACTGGTAGAACCAGTCGACCGCGACATCCCGGACGGCACGCGCGGGGTCCCATCGCGGCTCCGATACCGCCGGACGCAGCGCCGCGGTGACGAGAAGCATCGCTGCACAACCCCACATGAGCGCGCGCGGTGGCACGGTCTTCGGCCGGCCGAGGCGCTGCACGTGCACCCACATCCCGGCGAGCAGCGCGAGCGGCAGGCCGATGTGCAGGAAGACGAAGAGCGAGAACAGGCGGTCGGGCGCTTCGCCGACGCGCGCGGCGACGCCCATCCATTCCATGGTCGCGAGAAAGGAGAACTGCGAGCGCGTGTCCCACACCAGCCAGTAGCCGATGACGCCGGAGGCGTAGAGCAGCCAGACGAGCGGGATGCCCGAGATCCAGGTAAACGCCCTCCAACCCCGGAAGCGTCCCAGCCACATCTCGCGTGCCAGATGAAGAATCATGACCAGCACGAAAGCGTCTGCTGCATAACGGTGGACGCTGCGCAGCACGCCGCCGAACCACCACTCGAGCTCGCCGATCGACGCGTAGGCGCCGCTCGCGCTCGTGTCGAAGCGCAGGTACAGGTAGATGCCGCTCGCCGCCAGCATCCAGAAGAGCAGGAAGCCGAGCGCGCCGAGGTGTCTCATCAGATGAGAAATGCGAATCCACCCTTGGCCGCGTTGAAGTCGATGATGAGCGTCTGTCCGCCGGCGAGCTCCACAGTTTCATCCTTCATGAAATTGAAATCACCCTCGGCTCGGTCGCGCAGCCGCGCGACGATGCGGTGGCGGCCGGCGGGCAGCGCCATGCGCTCGTACACCACGGCGTTGCCGTCGCGGCGCAGTCCCGAGGGCTGAACCTCGCGGCGCAGGACGAGCCTGCCGTCGAGCTCCACTTCCACGAGCAGCGGCGAGCGCTCGCGCGGGCAGTCGAGCGCTGCGCGCATGTTGGGCGCGAGCTTCGCCAGCTCCTCCGGCGTGCGCTCGCGGCACGCCTGCCTGCGCTGCGTGGCGTGGATGAAGGACACGCGCACCAGCGCCTCGCCGGGTGCGATCACCGAGAAGCGCGGCTCGGTGGAGAAGTAGGCGAGGATCGCCATCAGCGGCGCGTAGAGCGCGAGCTGGGCGGCGAAACGCAGAGCCTTCATGCGGCGCCTCCGAGGCGGGCCATCTCGGGCGCGGCGCGCGGCACGAAGGCGTCCGAAAAGCAGTCGTCCGGACCGAGCCCTTGCGCCTTGAACGCGGGGTGCGCCGCCTCCACCATCGCGGCCGACCCGCACGCGTACACCTGGTAGCCGCCGAGATCCGGAAAGTCGGCGAGGATCGCCTCGTGCACGAGGCCGGTGCGCCCGGTCCACCGGTCCTCGGGCGCCGAGTGCGAGATCACCGGCACGAAGCTGAAGTTCGAGTGCTCGCGCGCCCATCTTTCCGGCAGCTCGCGCAGATACAGATCGGCCGGGCGCCGCACGCCCCAGTAGAGCAGCATCCTGCGCTTAACCCCGCGGCTGAACGCGTACTCGAGCATGCTCTTCACCGGCGCGAAGCCGGTCGAGCCGGCGACGAAGATCATCGGCTTCTCGGCCTCGCGCAGGAAGAACGAGCCGAGCGGCCCCTCGAAGCGCACGCGATCGCCCGGCCGCATGCGCTCGAACACGTGCGTCGTATAGCGCCCGCCGGGAATGTGCCGGATGTGCAGCTCGATGCGATCGCGCATTTGGCCGCTGAGGGCGGGCGCAGTGGCGAAGGAGAAGCTGCGCTTCGCGCCGTCGTCGAGCAGGATGTTGATGTACTGGCCGGCGTAGAACGCGATGCGCTCGCCGCCGTCGAGATTGAGGATCACCTGCATCACGTCGGGCGAGAGGCGCTGCAGGCTTTCCACGGTCGCGGACCACGGCCGTTGCGCCGCGGCGCCCGGCGCGGTGGCGGGGACGTATTCCAGCTCGACGTCCTCGCGCGGCGTGCACACGCAAGGCAGGATCTTGCGGGCGGCGCGCTCCTCCGAGGTGAGCACGCCGGGCTGGTAGGCGCCGAAGTCCACGCTTCCCGAGCGCAGCGTCGCCTTGCACTCGCCGCAGCCGCCGTTGCGGCAGTCGAAGGGCAGCGCGATGCCCTCGCGCAGGCCGGCGTCGAGCAGCGTCTCGCCCTGGCGCACCGCGACGATGCGGTTGTCGGGCCGCACCAGCATGTAGCGCTCGACGCCGCGCTTCTTCGGCGGCAGCCAGGGCAGAAGAAAGAGCAGCGCGCTCCCCGCGCCCACGAGCAGCCAGACCTCGCCCGGCGTCCAGCGGTAGAGCAATGCGAGTACCGGCAGGTAGAACCAGTCGAAGCCGAGATCGGAGGATTCTTGGGTTTGACTGACTGCAGGTTTCAACGCGGAAAGGAAGATCAGCGCCGCCGTCAGCACCAGCATGATGGGCAGCGGCGGCGAAGTGCGCGCCTGCGGCACGCGCTGCGTGTGCACCCAGAGGATCGCGAGCACCGCGAGCGGCACGCCGATGTGGATGAACGACAGCAGCGAGAACAGGCGATCGTTGACGTTTTCCTCGAAGATGAAGTTCCGCACCAGCGTGCCGTTGAACACCGGCAGCCAGTCGAACCACTCGGCGGTGGCGATCACCGTGAACTTCGCCAGGCGGTCCCAGGGCAGCATGTAGCCATTGATGCCCGCGACGTAGACAAGCCAAAGCAGCACCATGCCGCTCACCCAGGAAAACCAGCGGAAACCGCGATAGCGGTCGAACGCCCAGTGGCGCGCCATGTGCAGGAGCATCGTCAGCACCACGCCGTCGGAGGCGTAGCGGTGCACCGAGCGCAGCACACCTCCCGCCCAGGGCTGCCCGTGCGTCAGCGCGTCGACCGAGGCCGGGGCGCCGGCGACGCTGGTCTCGAAGAACGCGTAAAGATAGAGCCCGCTCGCGACGATCAGCCACATCAGGTAGTACGAGATCTGGCCGATGTGGTAGAGCGGGTTCAGCTTCTCGCCGAAGGCGAGGTTGAACAGCCCCTCGACCTTGACGAAGCACCATTGCAGCAGCCCCTGGATGCGTTTCAACACCTAGGGATGCTAGGCCG
>DATADT010000207.1:0-3079 GCA_036258355.1 Burkholderiales bacterium | reverse complement strand
CGACGGGCTGATGAACTATCCCTTCAACCCGACCGACGCCGCGCACTGGAGCGCGCAGCCGAACATCCGCAACGCGTATCGCTCCATGGTTCCGCTCGCCGCCGACGGCCCCTGGAGCCAGGCGCTCGGCCCGACGCATTTCTCGTGGATGTTCCTCGATGAGACGCCGCCGGGGCTGCCGCGCGTCACGCTCCCCGAGCTCTGGTTTCTCTACCGCACCAACCCGGCGATCTCGTTCTGGGACAGCGCCGCGCTCGAGAGCCGCATGGCGCGCTTCCCGTTCGTCGTTGCCTTCGCCTTCACCCGCGACGAGACCAACCATTTCGCCGACGTCTTGCTTCCCGATGCGGGCGACCTGGAGAGCCTGCAGCTCATCCGTATCGGCGGCTCGAAATACATCGAGCAGTTCTGGGACCACGAGGGCTTCGCGCTCCGGCAGCCGGCCATCGCGCCGCGCGGGCAGGCGCGCGACTTTACCGACATCGCCACCGACCTCGCCGCGCGCTGCGGCCTCCTCGAGGGCTACAACGCCGCGATCAACCGGGGCACCCTCGGTGTGCCGCTGAAGGACTTTTCACTTGAAACGACAAAATCCTTTTCCTCGGAACAGATCTGGGACGCGGTGTGCAAAGCCGCAAGCAGCGAGCTGACCGGGGGCGCCGAGGCGCACGGCCTCGACTGGTGGAAGGAGCACGGCCTCGCCACCCAGCCTTTCCCGCGCACCGCCTGGTACCTGTACCCGACGCTCGCGGCCAAGGGCTTGCGCTTCGAGATGCCCTACCAGGAGCGGTTGCTGCGCATCGGCCGGGAGCTCGGCCGCCGGCTGCACGAGAAAGGCATGAGGTGGTGGGACAAGCAGCTCGCCGAGTACCAGGCGCTGCCCGCCTGGAAGGACTTCCCCGGCGAATGGGAAGCGTCGCTCGCCGCGATGGGTGGCGACGGCAAGGATTACCCGTTCTGGCTGCTCACCGCGCGCTCCATGCAGTACGCGTGGGGCGGAAACGTCGGCATGCAGCTCATCAAGGAAGTGGCCGACAACGTCGCCGGGCATCGCGGCGTGATCGTCAATTCTTCAAGAGCAAAAGAGCTGGGAATTGGAGAAGGCGATTGGGTGCGCATCGCAACGCCCAAGGCCGAAGTGCGCGCGCGCGCCGTGGTGCGCCAGGGAATCCGCCCCGACACGCTGCTCCTGCTCGGCCAGTTCGGCCACTGGGCGACGCCGCACGCCAGGGACTTCGGCATGCCGTCCATGAATCCGCTCGTGCCGATGTCGCTCGAATTGACCGATGCCACGGGATCGGGGGCGGATCTGGTGCGGGTATCCCTGAGGAAAGCTGCATGACCCGTTGGGCCATGGTCGCGGATCTGCGCCGCTGCGTCGGCTGCCAGACGTGCACCGCGGCGTGCAAGCAGGCGAACGCGACGCCGCCGGGCGTGCAGTGGCGGCGCGTGGTGGACCTCGAGGTCGGCGAGTATCCGGAGGTGAAGCGCGCCTTCGTGCCGGTTGGCTGCATGCATTGCGAGGACCCGCCGTGCATGCACGTGTGCCCGAGCACCGCAACGCGCAAGCGGCCCGACGGCATCGTGACCATCGACTACGACCTGTGCATCGGCTGCGGCTACTGCGCCGTTGCCTGTCCTTATCAAGCCAGGTTCAAGGTGGACAAGGCGACCTTTGCCTACGGCGGCCCGATGGATTGCGAAACCGCGACGTTTCACCCGGAAAGGCTCGGCGTAGCCACCAAGTGCACCTTTTGCGTCGATCGCATCGATGCCGGCCTGGCGAAGGGCCTGAAGCCGGGCGTAGACCCCGAGGCGACCCCTGCATGCGTGAACTCGTGCATCGCCCAGGCACTGCATTTCGGCGACGCCGAGGATCCCGGCAGCAACATCTCGCAGCTCCTCGCCGAGAACCAGTTCTTCCGCATGCACGAGGAGCTCGGCACCGGGCCGGGCTTCTTCTACTTATGGGACAAAGCGCCATGAACTGGCTGCAGCGCCACTGGGACGCGCGCGCCGCCGCCAATTTCATGCTGGGCGGTGCCGGGTCGGGGCTGATGGTGGCGGCGCTCTTCGTCGCCGATCCATCGGTCCCGGTCATTATTTCTCTCATCCTCATCGCAAGCGGCCTCACGGCAGTGTGGCTCGAGATCGGCCGCAAGCTGCGCGCGCTGCACGTGTTCTTCAATCCGTTCACCTCGTGGATGACGCGCGAGTCGTTCGCCGCTCTGCTCCTCTTCCCGCCCGGCGTCGGCGCGCTCTACCTGCCCTCCATGCTGCCGTTCGCCGCCGCGGCCGCGGCGGCGTTCCTCTACTGCCAGGCTCGCATCCTGCGCGCCTCCAAGGGGATTCCCGCCTGGCGCGCGCCCGAGGTCGTGCCCCTCATCGTCCTGACCGGGCTCGCCGAGGGAGCGGGCATTGCGCTTTTCTTTGCGAGCAACAACGTCCTTCTGGGCGTTTTCGTGGTTGCAACGCTCGGCCGCGGGGTCGCCTGGTGGCGCTATCGCGCGGCAGTGAGGACGAGCGCGCTCGAGCCTGCGGGCAAGGCGCTCGTCTGGATCGGCACGGTCGCCGCGCTTGCGCTTGTCGTCGTGCCGCCGCTCGCCGGCCTCGCCGCGCTCGCCGCGGGCGCGTGGCTGAAATTCGCGCTCGTCACGCGCGTATCGTTCAACCAGGGATTCTCGCTGCCGCACCTGCCGGTGCGCGGCGCACGGTGAGGAGAAGCTCGTGAACGCCACGCTCCAACCCAGATTCGCCGGCAAGGTCCACCCCGCTGCGCGGACCGCGCGGCGCTTCTTCTTCGACCGCGAAGCCGAGCTCATGCCGCGCGCGGCGCTCGACAAGCTGCAGCTGCGCCGGCTCCGCGCCACGGTGAAGGAGGCGTACGCGAAGGTGCCGCTTCACCGCACGCGCATGCACGCGGCGGGCATCGAGCCGGGAGACCTGCGCTCGCTCGACGATCTCGGCCGCCTGCCTTTCACGCTGAAGAGCGACCTGCGCGACCATTATCCGTTCGGCCTGTTCGCGCGCCCGCGCGCGGCGCTCGCGCGCCTGCATGCCTCCTCGGGCACCACCGGCA
>DATADT010000206.1:0-3932 GCA_036258355.1 Burkholderiales bacterium | reverse complement strand
ACGTTGTCCGCGTAGTACTTTTTCATCGCCGCGGAGTTGTTGACCTTGGTCATCACTCCTTCCCAATAGACGCGCGCCGCGTCGGGCGCGTCCTTGGGGATGGCGATGCCGCGCCACATCTGGAAGTTGGGCGTCTTGATTCCCTGCTCCTGGAACGTCGGGACGTCCTTCAGGCCCGGGAAGCGCTGGTCGCGTGCCACGCCGAGCGCACGCACCTTGCCCGCCTGCAGCTGCCCCATAAACTCGAGCGGGTTGCCCATGGAGGCCTGCACGTGGCCGCCGAGCAGCGCCGTGAGCGCCTCGCCGCCGCTGTTGAAGCTCACCGTGTTGTACTCCACGCCGGTCGCCTTGGAGAGCACCGTGATCGCCATCACGTCGGTCGTGCCGCCCGTCGAGAAGGCGACGCTCTTCGCCGGCTTGGATTTCGCCTCCTTCACGAAATCGGCCGCGCTCTTCCACGGCGCGTCGGCGCGCACGAAGAGCAGGAAGTCGTCGAGCATCATGTTCATCACCGGCGTGACCTCGGTCAGCGTCTTCGCCTGCGGGTTGAGAATCGGCGTGATCTGGGTGCTGCCGTTGATCAGGATCAGCGTGTGCGGGTCGGCCTTGCGGCTCGCCGCCACGTAGCCGATGCCCGCGGCGCCCCCGCCGCCGGGCTTGTTCACGATCGCGACCGGCACCGGGACCAGCTTCTCGTCCACGATCACCTTGTGGATCACGCGCGCCATGAGGTCGGCGCCGCCGCCGAGCCCGAAGGGCACAACGAACTCGACGTCCTTGGTAGGCTTCCAGTCCTGCGCCAGGGCGGCACAAGGGATTGCTGCAAGCAACAGGAATTTTCCGAAAAAGCGCATTCGTCTCCTCCTCGAGAAAGCGTTCTCGCCGTGCGCACTATACTCGCGCCCATGGGGATGCTGGTAGAGGGCGAGTGGAAGGACATTCCGCGCGACACCAAGGCGACCGGCGGGGCGTTCGTCAGGCCGGAAAGCATCTTCCGCGACCGGGTGCTCGAGGCGAATGGAGAAATGAGGCCCGGCCGCTACCGACTGTACGTGGCGAAGGCCTGTCCCTGGGCTAGCCGCACGCTGATCGTGCGCGCGATGAAGGGACTGGAGAAGGCCATCCCGGTGTTCTACGCCGCCCCGTACATGGCCGAAAACGGGTGGGAGTTCTCCGACGGCGGAATAAAGTACCTGCACCAGCTTTATTCCCGCGCGAGACCCGATTACACGGGGCGGGTGACCGTGCCCGTGCTGTGGGACGAGAAACGGCAGCGCATCGTCAATAACGAATCGTCCGAGATCATCCGCATGCTGAACCGCGACTTCGACGCGCTCGCGCGGCGCAAGCTCGGCGATCTCTATCCAGAAAAACTAAGAAGGGAAATCGATTGGCTCAACGAACGCATCTACCGCACGGTCAACAACGGAGTCTACCGGGCGGGCTTCGCCACCGCGCAGGACAAGTACGAGAAAGCGGTGAGCGAACTCTTCCGCACGCTCGACTGGCTGGAGAAGCGCCTCGAGCGACGAAAATGGCTCTGCGGCCGCTATTTCACCGAGGCCGACGTGCGGCTCTTTACCACGCTCGTGCGCTTCGACGCCGTCTACTACTCGCACTTCAAGTGCAACCTGCGGCGCCTCGTCGATTACCCGAACCTCTGGCGCTACACCCGCCGGCTGTACGCGCTGCCGCACGTGGCGAAAACCGTGGATCTCGCCGAGATCAAGGCGCACTACTACCGCAGCATGAAGCAGATCAACCCGACGCAAATCGTGCCCAAAGGGCCGTTGCTGGATTTTTCGCTGCATTAGGGTTGTTCGTTTCAGTCAGCGCCTACGCCACCAGCGACCCGCTGGACGGGGTGCTCGCGCCGGGCGAAGCGGGCGTGGGCTTCACGTGGACCCTCGCGCCTACCTCGCCGTACCGCGGCTACGACCGCGACGACGACTTCATGCCGCAGTTCAGGTACGACAGCCGCTACTTCTACCTGCAGTCCGATCGCATCGGTCTCAAGCTCGAGACGGAGCGCGTGCGCTACGAGGCGTTTCTGCGCCGGCGGCTCGAAGGCTTCGCCAGCGACCACGTGCCGGACAGCATGGTCGGCATGGACAAGCGCTCCTCGGGCGACGATCTCGGCGTGGGGCTGCGGCTGCGGCTCGGCGCCGGCTTCCTCTACGGCGAAGCCATGCACAACGTAAGCGACGAGTCCGAGGGAACGGAGCTGCGCCTGGGCTACCGTTACGAGCGCTGGTGGACCGGGCGGCTGCGCTGGCGCCCCTACCTCACGCTCGCTTGGCGTGACGCCAAGCTGAACAACTACTACTACGGCGTTCCCGATTACCAGCCAGGGTCGGGCGTCAACCTGGAGCTCGGCGTGCTCGCCGCCTACCGCCTGGCCGAGCGCTGGCAGGTGCTGGCAGGCGCGGGGGTCACGCGCTGGTCGAGCGGCGTGAGCGACAGCCCCGTGGTCGAGGACGGAACCCAGCCGCACTTGATGCTCGGGCTCATGTACGGCTTTACCCCCGGTCAGGCGAGCGAGCTGGATCGCCGGCCGCTCATCGTGCGGCTCGGCTACGGCCAGTCGAGCGACTGCGACCTGATCGAGATTCTTCCCTCGCAGTGCACGACCACGAATACGCAGGACGACACAAGCATCGTCAAGTTCGACTTCGGCCAGGTGCTGGTGCGCCGTCTCAATGGCTGGCCGCTCGACATCGCGGGCTTCATCGGCTTCGTGAAGCATCTCGAGCGCGGGCTGCAGGACGACTTCTGGCAGGTCAACGGCTACTTCAAGCCCATCTACAACTTCGGTCCGTGGTTCAACGACCGGCTGCGCCCGCGCATCGGGTTCGGCGCCGGCATCTCCTACGCGAGCCGCATTCCCTTCATGGAGCAGCGCGACCAGGCGGTGCGCGGCCGCGACACCTCCAAGCTCCTTCTCTACCTCGACCCGACGATCGATCTCAGCGTAGGGAACCTCTTCGGCGTGCGCGAGCTGCGCGAGACCTTCGTCGGCCTCGGCGTCTCGCACCGCTCCGGCATCTTCGGCGCCTCGCGGCTGTTCAACAGCGTGGACGGCGGCTCGAACTACATCTACACCTTCGTCGAGACGAGCTTCTAGCCCTGCGAAGAGTAGCCGCCGTCGACCGGAATCGCGGTTCCGGTGACGAAGTCGGAAGCCTTGCTGCACAAGAACACCGCGATGCCCGAAAGGTCCCCGGGCTCGCCCCAGCGGCCGGCGGGCGTGCGCGCGAGCACGCGCTCGTGCAGGCCCTTGATGTCGGCGCGCGCGCGGCGCGTGAGCGCGGTGTCGATCCAGCCCGGCAGCACCGCGTTCACCTGGATGTTGTCCTTCGCCCAGGCGCAGGCGAGCGCGCGCGTAAGCTGCACGATGCCGCCCTTGCTTGCGCCGTACGGCGCGACGAACGAGGCGCCGAAGATCGACATCATCGAGCCGATGTTCACGATCTTGCCGCCGCCGGCGCGCTTCATGTGCGGGTAGGCGGCCTGCGAGGCGACGAACGCGCTCGTCAGGTTGGTGTCGAGCACGAGCTTCCATTCCTCGATGCTGTACTCCTCGGGCGCCTTGCGGATGTTCGTGCCGGCGTTGTTGACCAGGATGTCGAGCCGCCCCAGCCGCTTCGCCGCTTCATCCACCATTGCGCGGCACGCCTTTTCGTCCCTTAGGTCGGCCTCGACGGCCACACCCTGCGGCAAATCCTTCAAAGCTTCCGTGTTCTTTGACTTGTCGCGTCCGGCGATCGCCACCCTTGCGCCCGCCGCGGCGAGGCCTTTCGCCATGCCGAGGCCTAGGCCGCCGTTGCCGCCGGTCACGAGCGCGGTCTTTCCCTTCAGGTCGAACAGGTTCATTGCGGGCTCCATTTCTACGGATTATGTAATACTTGACAAAAGCAAGTATCCGGCCGGAC
>DATADT010000205.1:0-2775 GCA_036258355.1 Burkholderiales bacterium | reverse complement strand
CGGAATTCGGCCGGGTCGATGCCGAGCTCGAAGGCAGCGTGCTCCACCAGGCGCTCGAGCGCGTAGGACATGATGGGCCGACCGGCGCCGCGGTACGCCGCCATCGGCGCGGTGTGGGTGAGCGCGAGGCGGATGCGCGCGTAGGCGGCGGGCACGTCGTAGACCCCGGACAGGCAGTTCACGATGCCGATCGTGTTGATGAACGGCCCGGTCGGCGCGAGGTAGGCGCCCAGGTTCGCGATCATGTCGAACCGCATGCCGACGATGCGGCCATGCGAATCCAGGGCGAGCTCGCCGTGCGAGCGCACGTCGCGCGCCTGTTCGTCGGCCAGAAACACTTCGGAGCGCGTGCCGGTCCATTTCACCGGGCGACCCAGCTTGCGGGCCGCCCAAAGCGCCGCGCAGTACTCCGGGTACACGTTGAAGCGCACGCCGAAGCCGCCGCCGACCTCCTCGGCGATCACGCGGATCTTCTCGGGTGGCACGCCGAGCACCGCGGAGAGCTGGCTGCGCATGATCCCCGCGCCTTGCGTGCACGTGTAGAGATGGTACTGGTCCGAGACGAAAGCAGCGAGGCAGGCGCGCGGCTCCATGGGATTCCCGACCACGCGCGAAATGTCGACGTCGAGCTGCACCACATGCGCCGCCTTGGCGAAGGCCTCCTTCGTCTTCGCCTCGTCGCCCGACTCGTAGTCGAGCACGATGTTGCCGGGCACCGAGTCGTGGACGAGCGGTGCGCCTGGCGCGAGCGCCTCGGCGGCGTCAATGACGGCGGGCAGGTCGCGATACTCGACGCCAACCAGCTCCGCCGCGTCCTGCGCGGCGGCCGCGCTTTCGGCGACGACGAGCGCGACGGCATCGCCGGTAAAGCGCACGCGGCCCTTGGCAAGCGCCGGCCTGCCGGGATTGATGAGCTCCATGCCGCCGCGGCCCTTGGCCGGAAGCGCCGCCGGCAGCGATTTCAGGTCGAGATCATCGCCGGTGAAGACCGCGATGACACCTGGTGTCTTTAGCGCATCGTCCTGCCGGATTGAAACGATTTCGGCATGGGCGCGGTCGGAGCGCACAAAGTGCGCATACGCCTGGCCGGGGAGGTTCCAGTCGGAGACGTAGCGTCCCCGACCGGTGAGCATTCGGTCATCTTCGAGCCTGCCTTTCAGCATGCCCGAATTGTATTAAATCACCCCCGGGTCATTTCTCATTTCATCCCTTGGACATCGCGATCAGGATGCTGCACGGCGCGTAGTCGAGCAGCGCACCCCCCACCGAGCCCTTCCACCAGCGCGCGGCGAACGAGGTGTTCTGGTTGTGGCCGACGACGATCAGGTCGGCGCCGAGCGTCCGCGCGAGGCGGCAGATCTCTTCGACCGGCTCGCCGACGGCGAGCTGACCGGTCGCGTTGTACCCGCGCTCGCGCAGCGTGCGGATGCCTTCGTCGAGGATCGTCTGGGTGCGCTTCTTCTCCTCCTCGAGCAGCTCCTCGGGCACGAAGCCCTCGGTGAGGAACAGGCTCGGCGGCATGCTCGCGACCGCGAGCAGGTGCGTCTCGGCCTGGAGGAAGCCCGCAAGATCCGCGCACTCGAGCAGCGCGCGCTTGCCTTCGTGGGACCCGTTGTAGGCGAGAAGAATCTTGCGATACTTCATAGGTCGCCTCCGTTCACTCGGCCGTCATTCCTATTTGAGAAGTAACCCCACGCGCTCGATGGTGGCGCGCTCGGCCTTCAGCATATCGACCGCCCAGCGGGCGTAATCCTCGCTCGACATGTACCAGGCGGGCTGATCGAGCTGTGCCAGCATCTTCAGGTACTCGGGATCGTCCAGCGACTTCTTGAACGCGTCGTGCACCACCTTGACCACGTCGCGCGACATTCCCTTCGGGCCCACCAGGCCGAACGGCGAGTTCGACACGGTGTCCACGCCGAGCTCCTTCACCGTCGGCGCGTTCCAGCGCGTGCGCTTGTCGCCGAGCGTCGCGAGCAGGCGCTGAGCGCCGGCGTCCACCTGCTTCGCCCAGCCGGTGGAATCGACCTGCACCATGACGTGCCCGCCCATCAGCGCGATCGCGCCGTCGCCGTAGCCCTTGAACGGGATGTGGAGGAACTGCACGCCGGCCTTGGCGGCGATCTCCTCCATGGCGAGATGAAGCGACGTGCCGGTCCCCGGCGTGGCGTAGGAAAGCTTGCCGGGGTTGGCGCGCGCGTAGGCGAGGAGGTCCTGGAACGTCTTGAACGGCGAGTCGGCCTTCACCACGATGCCGAAGGTGTAGCCGGCAAGCCCGATGATGTAGCTGAAATCCGTGATCGGGTCCCAGTCGACCTTCTGCATGTGCGGCACGCGGAAGGCCGTGATCGCGAGTTGCGAGATGGTGTAGCCGTCGGGCTTCGCCGTCTTCGCCATGGTGGCCGGGCCGTTCATGCCGCTGCCGCCAGGGCGGTTCTCGATCACCAGGGGCTGGCCGAGGTGCCGAGCAGTAATCTCGCCGAGCTTGCGGAAGTAGATGTCGGTGCTGCCCCCGGCCGGCCAGGGGACGATCAGGGTGACGGGCCTCGAGGGGAACTGCTGCGCTTGCGCCGCGGCCGCAAGTAGCAGGCCTCCTGCCAAGGCAAGTATCTTTCGCATGCTCTCCCCTCTCCTGCGGCGATTATAGCCGCCACCCCGGCCGCTAGAATAAAGGCTTGCTAGATCCCAACCGCAGCGATCTCGTCGCCGGCGTCGCCGGCGCGGGCACCATGGGCCGCGGCATCGCGCAGGTCCTCGCACAGTGCGGCGCCCGGA
>DATADT010000204.1:0-5198 GCA_036258355.1 Burkholderiales bacterium | reverse complement strand
CCGAGCGCGAGCGGCACCGCGAAGATCGAGCCGACCAGGCCGCTCGCCGCCCAGAGCCACAGCAGCAGGAAGATGATCTCTCCGGCGTACATGTTGCCGAAGAGTCGCAGCGAGTGCGATAGCGGCTTCGAAACGTACTCGATGATGTTGAACAGCACATTGAACACCACGAGGAAAGGTGCAGCGAGCCAGGGTTTCACGCCGAACGGGCTGCACGTGAGCTCGTGGATCCAACCGCCGAGGCCCTTGGCCGCGATGGCGAAAAAGATCATGAGCAGCCATACCGAAAGCGAGAGCGCGAAGGTGGTGTTGACGTCGGCCGTGGGGACCAGGCGCCATTCGTGCAGCCCGACCGCACCGAGCATCGCCGCCATGATGTCCACCGGCAGAAAGTCCATCGCGTTCATCAGCAGCACCCAGATGAACACCGTGAGCGCGGCTGGGGCGACGAAGCGGTTGCGGTCGCCGTGGTGGAAAACCCCCTTGACCTGGTCGTCGATGAACTCGAAGGCGAGTTCGACGAACGCCTGGCGCTTGTTCGGCACGCCGGAGGTCGCTCCGCGCACCACCCACCAGATGAAGCCGATGCCCACGACACCGACGAGCAGCGCCGTCACCAGCGAATCCACGTGCAGCGTCCAGAAGCCGCCGTCCCCGACCGGTTTGGTGAAGAACGTGAGGTGGTGCTGGATGTATTCCGTCGGGGTAAGCGCCTTGCCTGCGGCCATCTGAATGCGTCAGTACTCGCGAACGAAGAACGCCATCGAATAGATCAGCATGGTCACCACGAACGAGCCGATGACGACGGTCACGATTGCTTCGGCATAGTTCGCCAGCACCAGCCACAGCAGAAGAACGACCAGGCCCACTTTCACGGCTTCGGCGCGCAGCGCCCCGGCCAAGATTCCCCCTGCCGACTTCCCGCTACTCCTCGCAGCGACCAACGCGGCCGCCCAGCCAGCGATGATGCTGACAAGACCGCCCGCCGCCGCGGAAAACGCGCCGTGGATGCCGATGAACGCGGCTCCGGCGAGCGTCATCGCCAACGTGGCTGCTGCCTGCCACGCGAACACGGTGCGGATCGGCTTGCTCAGCTGGCGAAGCATGGCGTCCGGTTTCTTCGCAGCGAGCAAAGCCGCAAAAGTATATCCGAACTGAGTGCTCACCGGAGCTTCTTCACGAGCTCGTCGAGGTGCTCGAGGCTCGAGTAGTGCACCACGAGCTTGCCGCTAGCTTTCTTTCCGGCGCGGATCTCCACCGTAGTGCCGAGCCGCCCGGAGATCTCCTCCTCCAGCCGCGCGAGATCGCGGTCCACGCGCCTGCGCCGCGCGGCGGGCCCTCGCAGTAATGCCTGCACCAGCGCCTCGGTCTGGCGCACCGACAGCCCCTTTGCCGCAACGCGCTTGCCGGCCTCGATCTGGCGCACGCCCTCGAGCGCGAGAAGCGCACGCGCATGGCCCATCTCTAGCGCGCCTTCCATCAGCATTTCCTGCACCGGCCGCGCCAGCTTGAGCAGCCGCAGCAAGTTCGTCGTGGCGCTGCGCGAGCGGCCGACCGCGTCCGCGGCCTGCTCATGGGTCATCTTGAACTCGTCGACCAGGCGTTGAATGCCGGCGGCCTCCTCCATCGGATTCAGGTTCTCCCTCTGGATGTTCTCGATGAGCGACATGGCGAGCGCCGCGTCATCGGGCACCTCCCGCACGAGCGCGGGCACTTCGTCGAGGCCTGCCATCTGCGCCGCTCGCCAGCGCCGCTCGCCGGCGATGAGCTCGTAGCGGTCGCGATCCACAGGGCGCACCAGCAGCGGCTGCATCAGTCCCTGCGAGCGGATCGATGCCGCGAGCTCGGCGAGCGCCTGCTGGTCCATCTTCGTCCGCGGCTGGTAGCGCCCGGGCCGGATGCGCGCGATCGGCAGCGTGAGCAGCGCTTCGCGCGGCGCTTCCGCCTCGGTGGCGCCGCCGAGGAGCGCGTCCAGACCGCGCCCGAGGCCTTTTGCCTTCATGAGTAAGCCACCTCCCGTTCAAGCACTTCGCTGGCGAGCGCGATGTACGCCTGCGCGCCCTTCGACCCCGGATCCCAGAGCACCGCCGGCACGCCGTAGCTCGGCGCCTCCGCAAGGCGCACGTTGCGCGGCACGAGCGTGCGGAACACCTTGTCCCCGAAATGCGCTTCCAGCTCGCGCGACACCTGCTGCGACAGCGTGTTGCGCGGGTCGTACATAGTGCGCAGCAGCCCGGCGATCTCGAGCGCCGGATTTAGGTTGGCGCGCACCCGCTTGATCGTGCCGACGAGGTCGGAAAGACCCTCAAGCGCGTAATACTCGCACTGCATCGGGATGAGTACGCGCTGCGCGGCGACAAGCGCATTCACCGTGAGCAGGCTGAGCGAGGGTGGGCAGTCCATGAGGATGTAGTCATAGTCCGCCGCGACGCGCTCGAGCGCGGACTTGAGCCGGGTCTCGCGCGAAGGCAGCTCCACAAGCTCCACCTCCGCGCCGGCAAGGTCGCGGTTCGCGGGGACGAGGTCGTAGCCGCCGCGCTCGGCGCGCACGCGGATACCCGAAAGCTCTCCCAGCCCAAGGAGCGCATGGTAGACGGTGCGCGCGAGCGTGCGCTTGTCGACTCCGCTGCCCATGGTCGCGTTGCCTTGCGGGTCGACGTCGACGAGAAGCACGCGCTTTCCCGCTTGCGCAAGCGCGGCGGCCAGGTTCACGGCGGTCGTGGTCTTACCCACGCCGCCTTTCTGGTTCACTACGGCGAGGACGCGGGGCACAGGACCAGGTGACGTTGGGCGTCGAGAAGGGGTACGCGAAGCCGGATAACGGTGCAACCGGCGCGCAAGTCCTCCGGGGCCGCGCCCTTCATCGCGGCGAGCACGCCGCCGGGCGCCACGAGGTGCCGGCAAGCGGCGAGGAATTCGCCGAGCGCCGCGAAAGCGCGGGAAATGACCAGATCGAAGAGCGGTTGGGGGCGCCATGCCTCCACGCGGCCCTCGTGCACTTCCAGATTGCCGAGCGCTAGCTCGATGGCTGCCTGGCGGAGGAATGCCGCCTTTTTCTGGCTCGACTCCGCGAGCGCCACGCGCCAGCGCGGCCGCGCGATCGCAAGCGGGATGCCTGGCAGCCCAGCGCCCGACCCCGCGTCCGCAAGCCGCGCCCCGTCAGCCTGCAGCGGCAGATGCGGCAACACCGAAAGAGAGTCGAGGAGGTGATGCGCCACCATGGCAAGGGGATCGCGTATCGCGGTCAGGTTATAGGTCCGGTTCCACTTGCCCAGCAGCGCGACATAGTCGAGCAATAGCTCGCGCCCTTCCCGGGGAAGCGCGAGCGCCATCTCCGCGAGCCCGCGGTCAAGCGCGGCGTGCGGCGTCATGCCCTTTTCTTGTCCAGCCCCCGAAAGCCCCGTTTCAGGTGCACGAGCAACAGCGAAATCGCGGCCGGCGTCACGCCGGAGATCCGCGCGGCCTGGCCCACCGTCTCGGGACGATGGCGGTTGAGCTTCTGCTGCACTTCCGCCGACAGGCCGCGCACGTTGCGGTAGTCCAAGTCCATCGGAAGCGGGCGGGATTCGAACTCGGAACGCCGCGCAACTTCGTCGCGCTGCCGCTCAATATAGCCCTCGTACTTTGCTTGGATCTCGACTTGCTCCGCCACCGCCGGGTCAGGTACCGCGTCCTGGACAATGTCGTGGTAGTGCATCTCAGGTCGTCGTAGGAGTTCGTAAGCATGCAGCTTTTCATGAGAGCCAGTGCTTACATACATAGTCTTTAGGCGCGCCGTTTCGGCTGCAATCGCAGTGCGCTTTCGGTTAAATGCCTCCCAACGGCGGTCTGATACAAGACCCAGCTTGCGACCTGCCTCGGTCAAACGCAGGTCGGCGTTGTCTTCGCGCAGCATCAAGCGATACTCGGCCCGGCTGGTAAACATCCGATACGGCTCGGACACCCCGCGTGTCACTAGATCGTCCACCAAGACGCCGAGGTACGCCTCATCCCGCCTGGGACACCATGCCTCGCGGCCCAAGACACGCAACCCGGCGTTTAATCCGGCGAGCAAGCCTTGCGCTGCAGCCTCTTCATAGCCGGTCGTACCGTTGATCTGCCCCGCGAAATAGAGCCCGCCGATCGTCTTTGTTTCGAGCGAGCTCTTGAGGTTGCGAGGATCAAAGTAGTCGTACTCGATGGCGTAGCCTGGCCGCGTGACGTGGGCGGACTCAAGCCCGCGGATCGAGCGCACGAGCTCCAGCTGGACGTCGAATGGCAGGCTGGTCGAGATGCCGTTCGGGTAGATCTCGTTGGTATTCAGGCCTTCGGGCTCGAGAAAGATCTGGTGGCTCGTCTTGCCGGCGAATCGATGGACCTTGTCCTCGATGGACGGGCAATACCGCGGGCCGACTCCCTGGATGACGCCGGTAAACATAGGCGAGCGGTCCAGGGCGGCCCGGATGATCTCGTGCGTCCGGGTGTTCGTTTGAGTGATCCAGCACGGCAACTGCCGGGGATGCATCTCCCGCCGACCCAGGAATGAGAATACCGGCTCCGGAACATCGCCCGGCTGCTGCTCCAGCGCGCTGAAATTGATAGTGCGGGCGTCGAGGCGCGGCGGTGTCCCGGTTTTGAGGCGACCTACGGGAAGCTTCATTTCGCGAAGCTTTGCAGCGAGCGTCACCGCTGCCGGGTCTCCGGCCCGACCCGCTTGATAGTTCTGCAGGCCGACGTGAATCAGTCCAGAGAGGAATGTGCCGGTGGTGAGCACTACGGCGCGCGCGCGAAATTGCAGGCCGACCTGCGTGACGACGCCTACAGCGCGATCGCCCTGAAGCACGATATCGTCGACGGCTTGCTGGAAAAGCCAAAGGTTGGGCTGGTTCTCGAGGCGATGCCGAATTGCCTGGCGATAAAGCGAGCGGTCGGCCTGTGCACGCGTCGCGCGAACTGCCGGTCCCTTCGATGCATTGAGCGTGCGAAACTGGATGCCTGCCTCGTCGGTTGCCAAAGCCATTGCTCCGTCCAAGGCATCGATTTCCTTGACGAGGTGTCCCTTGCCGATGCCCCCGATCGAGGGATTGCACGACATTTGGCCCAGCGTCTCGATACTGTGGGTGAGGAGAAGCGTACGGCAGCCCAGGCGCGCCGCAGCCAGCGCGGCCTCGGTGCCGGCATGCCCGCCGCCGACAACTACGACTTCGAAATCCCGGGGG
>DATADT010000203.1:0-8559 GCA_036258355.1 Burkholderiales bacterium | reverse complement strand
GAATCGGTGCCGCGCCGACCCGGGTGGGCATGATGATGTCCGGATACTGGACCAGGATCGTGTAGCTGTTCGACACCGCCTTGAGCTGCAGCGAAATGTAGGGAAGGATGCCGATGATCGCGATGATGGTGACGATTCCGCCGAGCAGCGCGCTCTTGCCGTAGCGCGATGCGATGAAGTCGGCGAGCGAGGTGATGCGGTTCTGCTTGCTGATGCGCAGGATCTTGCGCATCACCACCCACCACAGCGCGATCATCAGCGTCGGGCCGATGTAGATCGGCAGGAAGCCGATGCCGTCGCTCGCCGCGCGTCCGACGCTGCCGTAGAAGGTCCACGCGGTCGCATACACCGCGAGCGACAGGCTGTAGATGTAGGGGCTCGCGATGACCGAGCGGCCGGCGTCGGCGCGCTTGTCCGCGTAGTACGCGATCGCGAACAGCAGCCCGAGGTAGGCGAAGGAGGTAACGACGATGACCCAGCCCTGGAGCATTAGCGCGCGCCTCGCGCGTAGCGTTTTACTTTATTCGCGCTTCTCCACCACCCAGGCCATGAGCGCGATCAGCACCGCCCAGGCGAAGAAGATCCAGGCGTACAGCACCGGGATGCCGAGCACCGCGCTCGGCAGGTGAAAAAGCGCGAGGACCGGGTAGTTGAAGAGCAGGAAACCAAGAAGGCACAGCGCCGTCAGGCGCTGCCCCTTGGTTTCGGACGCGCCCATCTAGCTCGCCTGCTTGAGCTGCTCCAGGATCGCCGGGTTCTCGAGCGTCGAGACGTCCTGCTTGATTTCCTCGCCCCTCGCGATCGACCGGAGCAAGCGCCGCATGATCTTGCCCGAGCGCGTCTTCGGCAGGTTGTCGCCGAAGCGGATGTCCTTCGGCTTGGCGATCGGGCCGATCTCCTTCGCCACCCATTGGCGCAGCTCCTCGGCCACCCTCTTCGCCTCGTCGCCGCTGGGCCGCGGCCCCTTGAGCACGACGAAAGCGCAGATCGCCTCCCCGGTAAGGTCGTCCGGGCGCCCGACCACCGCGGCTTCCGCGACGAGCTTCGAGTTCGCGACCAGCGCCGACTCGACCTCCATCGTGCCGAGGCGGTGGCCCGACACGTTGAGCACGTCGTCGATGCGGCCGACGATGCGGAAATAGCCCTCCTCGTCCATGCTGGCGCCGTCGCCGGCGAGGTACAACTTGCCTTTGAAGTCCTCCGGCCAATACGTCTTGCGGTAGCGCTCCGGGTCGCCCCAGATCGTGCGCAGCATCGCCGGCCAGGGCTTGGTGATCACGAGGATGCCGCCCTTGCCGCGCCCGACCGAATGTCCGGTCTCATCCACGATATCGGCGAAGATGCCGGGCACCGGCAGCGTGGCCGAGCCAGGCTTGGTCGGCGTCACGCCCGGCAGCGGAGAGATGAGAATGCCGCCGGTCTCGGTCTGCCACCAGGTGTCGACTATCGGGCAGCGCTCGCGCCCAACCGTGGTGTGGTACCACATCCACGCCTCCGGATTGATTGGCTCGCCCACCGTGCCCAGCATGCGCAGGCTGGAAAGATCGTATTTCTTGGGCAGCTCGCCGCCCGCCTTGATGAGCGAGCGGATCGCGGTCGGCGCGGTGTAGAAGACATTGACCTTGTGGTCCTGGATGATCTTCCAGAAGCGCCCCGCATCCGGGTACGTCGGAATGCCTTCGAAGATCACCACCGTGGTGCCGACGGCGAGCGGTCCGTAGCAGATGTAGGTGTGTCCGGTCACCCAGCCTACGTCCGCCGTGCACCAAAAGACGTCGCTCGGCTTGTTGTCGAACACCCAGCGCATCGTCAGCATCGCCCAGAGCAGATAGCCGCCGGTGGAGTGCTGTACGCCCTTCGGTTTTCCGGTCGAGCCCGAGGTGTAGAGGATGTAGAGGGGGTGTTCCGCGTTGACGTTGACCGGCTCGCACGTGTCGGGCTGGCCCTTGACCACGTCGTCCCACCATTTGTCGCGCGGCGCCTGCATCGGCACCTTGCTGCCGCTCCTGCGGTAGACGATGACGTTCTTCACGTTCTCGCACCCGCCCATGGCGAACGCCTCGTCGACCACGGGCTTGAGCGGGATCTCACGCCCGCCGCGGAACTGCCCGTCGGCGGTGATTACCTCGGTCGCGCCGGCGTCGATAATGCGCTCCTGCAGGCTCTTGGCGGAGAAACCGCCGAACACCACAGAGTGGGTCGCGCCGATGCGCGCGCATGCCTGCATCGCCACCACGACCTGGATCGACATCGGCATATAGATGAGGACGCGATCGCCGGTCGTGACGCCGTGCGATTTAAGCGCATTCGCGAAACGGCAGACCTCTTTGTAGAGCTGCTGATACGTGATCTTGGTGACCTTGCCATCGTCGGCTTCGAAGATGATCGCGACCTTGTCGGGCTGGGTCTTGAGATGGCGGTCGAGACAGTTATGGGAGGCGTTCAACTCGCCGTCGTGAAACCAGCGGAAGAACGGCGCCTTGGACTGGTCGAGCACCTTGGTGAAGGGCTTGGCCCAGTGCAGCGTCTCGCGCGCAAGGCGCCCCCACGTGCCCTCGAAGTCGCGCTCGAACTCCGCGACCATCTTGCGGTAGGCGTCCATGCCGGAAATGTTCGCCTGCTTGACGAAGGCGGCGGCAGGGGGGAATACCCGCTTTTCCTGCAGCACCGATTCGATCGTCGACGTGGCCATGCGCTTATCTCCTCCTCAGGATCTGCCGGCATCATCTGACTGCGGTCTTACACCGAGCTTACGCCAAATAGGATGCTACAGTTGCACCGCCCGTTCAAGCGAAACCAGATGGCCCAGAGACCCCCTGCCGCCGCCGACCGCATCATGCCCACGGCCCCCCGACATGAAAACGATCAAGCGCGCTGACCTGGTGCAGAGCGTCGCCGACGCGCTGCAGTTCATCTCCTACTACCACCCGGCCGACTACATCCGCGCACTCGGGCGTGCGTACGAGCGGGAGCAATCTCCCGCGGCGCGCGATGCGATTGCCCAGATCCTCACCAACTCGCGCATGTGCGCCGAGGGGCACCGCCCGATCTGCCAGGCCACCGGCATCGTCAACGTGTTCCTGAAGATCGGAATGCAGGTCAGGTTCGATTTCGAAGATCTCGAAAGCGCGATCAACGACGGGGTGCGCCGCGCCTACCTGGATCCCGACAACAAGCTGCGCGCCTCGGTGCTCGACGAGTCGGATTTCGGCCGCAAGAACACGAAGGACAACACGCCGGCGGTGATCAGCGTGCAGATGGTGCCCGGCGACAAGCTCGAGGTGGATGTCGCGGCGAAGGGCGGCGGCTCGGAAGCGAAGGCCAAGTTCGCGATGCTCAATCCTTCGGACTCGATCGCCGACTGGGTGCTGAAGACCGTGCCGACCATGGGCGCGGGCTGGTGCCCGCCGGGGATGCTGGGTATCGGCGTCGGCGGCACCGCCGAGAAGGCAATGCTGATGGCGAAGGAAGCGCTGATGGAGCCGATCGACATGGCCGAGCTCAAGGCGCGCGGGGCGAAGAGCAAGATCGAGGAGCTGCGCATCGCGCTCTACGACAAGGTCAACGCGCTCGGCATCGGCGCGCAGGGTCTGGGCGGCCTCTCCACCGTGCTAGACGTGAAGATCCGCACCTACCCCGTCCACGCCGCGAACCGCCCGGTCGCGATCATTCCGAATTGCGCGGCGACGCGGCACGCGCACTTCGTGCTGGACGGCTCGGGCCCGGCGGAGTTCGAGGAACCGAAGCTATCGGACTGGCCGGCGGTCACGTGGACCCCGGATTCGAATTCCAAGACGGTAAATCTCGACACGCTGACCAAGCAGGAAGTCGCGTCGTGGAAACCGGGCCAGCGGCTGCTCCTTTCCGGCAAGCTGCTTACCGGCCGTGACGCGGCTCACAAGAGGATCCACGATCTCCTGGAACAGAAGAAACCGCTTCCGGTCGACTTCACCAACCGGGTCATCTACTACGTCGGCCCGGTCGATCCCGTGCGCGACGAAGTCGTCGGTCCGGCCGGCCCGACGACCGCGACTCGCATGGACAAGTTCACCGACCTCATGCTCTCCAAAACCGGGCTTGCGGCGATGATCGGTAAAGGTGAGCGCGGGCCGGCTGCGGTCGAGGCGATCCGCCGGCACAAGGCCGCCTCGCTCATCGCGGTCGGCGGCGCGGCGTATCTGGTGGCGAAGGCGATCCGCAAGTCGCGCGTCGTCGCGTTCGCGGACCTCGGCATGGAAGCGATCTACGAGTTCGAAGTGCAGGACATGCCGGTCACCGTCGCAGTCGATTCCACCGGCCAATCCGTCCACCAGTCCGGGCCGGCGGAGTGGGCGCAGAAAATCGTCGAGCTCAAGATCCCCGTCACTGCAGCTTGAGTAATTGGCCCGCGATCTGGGCCATCTTTGCCGGCGGGCTGGTCGCCGGCGCGTACGTGACGAAGGTCGCTCCCGCCCTCCCAGGGCTACGCGCGGAGCTCGGCCTGACGCTCGTCGAGTCGGGATTCATCGCCACCACGTTCAACGTGATGGGAATGCTGGTCGGCATGCTCGCCGGCGTGCTGTGCGACCGGTTCGGGCACAAGCGGCTCGCGCTTGCAGGCCTCGTCGTGCTCTTCCTCGGCGGAATCCTGGGCGCCGGCGCCTGGGGCTTCGGGAGCCTCCTTTTCGGGCGCTTCGTCGAGGGCGTCGGCTTCATCTTGTTCACGGTCTCGGCAGTGGCGCTGATGAATGCCTCGGCGGCCACGCCGCGCGACCGCGCCAAGGCGCTCGGACTGTGGAGCTCCTACATGCCGACCGGCGGCGCGATAGCGCTCTTCGCCGCGCCTTGGCTGATCGACGGATGGGGCTGGAGAGGACTCTGGATGGTGCTTGCCATTGCGGCCATCCTCTCGGCGATGGCTCTGATGCGCGTCGTTCCGGTGTCGCGCTACGGGCAGGTGAGCTCGATGCGCCTGGTGGCCGAGTCGCTGATGCGCCCCGGAAACCTGGTAATGGCGACGCTTTTTGCTCTCTACGTGGCGCAGTGGACGTCCATCATGATCTGGCTGCCGACCTTCCTCATCGACGAGCATCGGCTGCCGACAGCCGCCGCCGCGCTCGCTACCGCGCTCTACGTGCTGATCAACGCCCCGGGCAACCTGACGGGAGGCTGGCTCCTCGCGCGCGGCGTGCCGCGCGGGGCCCTCATCATCGGCGGGACTGCGCTCGCCGCACTGTGCGAGATCGCAATGCTGTCCGACGCCCTGCCCGCCGGCGCGCGCTACGCCTCGGTGCTGGCTTTCTCCTTTTCCGCGGGGGTGATACCGGCGTCGGTGTTTTCGGGGATCCCGGCCCACGCGCGCACGCCGCAGCACATCGGCACTGGCAACGGCATCGTCATGCAGGCCTCGCAGATCGGGCAGTTCCTCGGCCCGCTGGCGCTCGCCTGGATGGCCACGAGCTTCGGCGGCTGGCACGCGAGCCTCTGGATCCTGCTCGCCTTCGCCGCCGGCGCCGCGCTTTGCGGCGTCGCAATCGGCGCCATCGAGAATAGAATCGGGTCATGAACCGACAAGTCCATATCTGCGAGGTAGGGCCCCGCGACGGGCTGCAAAACGCCAAGCATCTGATGCCGACCGAGGCGAAGAAAGCCTGGATTTCCGCCCTCGCCGCGGCAGGGCTGGAGGAAATCGAGGTCGGATCTTTCGTTCCGCCCAAGCTCATCCCGGCAATGGCCGACACGGCAGAAGTGGTGAAGCATGCGGTGAAAATCCCCGGCGTCAAGGTCGTCGCCCTTGCTCCAAACCTAAAAGGCTTTCAGCGCGCGCTTGAGGCGGGCGCGCACAAGGTCACCTTCCCGGTCTCGGCAAGCCGCGCGCATAGCGAGTCGAACGTACGCATGACGCCCGACCAGATGGTCGAGGAAGTTCGCAAGTGCGCGCAGCATCCCCATCCTGCGGTCGAGATCGAAGGCGCCGTGTCGACCGCCTTCGGCTGCACGCTGCAGGGCGCAGTGCCCGAGGACGATGTGGTACGCATCGCGGCGCAGCTCGCCGAGTTCTGCGACGGCGTGGCGCTAGCCGACACTGTCGGCTACGCGAATCCCGCTCAGGTTAAGAGACTTTTCCAACGAGTCAGACGCGAAATCGGCTCGAAGCTTGAAGGCGCCCATTTCCACAACACGCGCGGCCTTGGCCTCGCCAACGCGCTCGCCGCTTACGAGGAAGGCGTACGCCACTTCGACAGCTCCATGGGCGGCCTCGGCGGCTGCCCGTTCGCGCCGGGCGCGAGCGGCAATGTGATCACCGAGGACCTCGTGTTCATGTTCGAGAGCATGGGCGTAGCAACCGGCATCTCGCTGGAGAAGCTCTTCCAGGCGCGGGAGATCCTCGTCAAGGGGATTCCCGAAGAACCAATCTACGGGCATACGCCGCTCGCGGGACTTCCCAAGGGATTCCGGGCCGCCGCGTGAGCGAAACCGCGGTTCAAAGCACAACCGCCGCCGGCGTGTGCACCCTCACGCTCAACCGGCCCGCGGCACTGAACGCGCTTAACCAGGAACTGGCGGGTGGGCTGCGCGACGCGGTTCTCGCCGCCGAGGAAGATCAATCCGCGCGTTGCCTGGTGATACGCGGCGGCGAGCATTTCATGGCCGGCGGCGACCTGAAATGGTTCGACGACCTCGTCCGCTCGCGTCCGCCGGCGCAGAACCGAATCGAGTTCGAGCGCTTTGCCGGCGAGGTCCATACGGTCATCGTGAGCCTGCGCCGCATGCCCAAGCCGGTCGTCGCAAGCGTACGCGGTGCAGCCGCAGGCTTCGGGATGAGCCTCATGATGGCCTGCGACCTGGTGGTTGCCGCCGACAGCGCGTACTTCAGCCTCGCCTACTCGCTCATCGGCGCAAGTCCGGACGGCGGCTCGACCTTCGCGCTGCCGCGAATCGTCGGCGCCAAGAAGGCGATGGAGATCGCACTTCTCTCCGAGCGCTTCGATGCCGCCACCGCCGAGCGCCTCGGTCTCGTGAACCGCGTCGTGCCGGCGAGCTCGCTGGACGAAGAAACGACCCGGCTCGCGGCTCGCCTCGCCGCCGGCCCGACGGCAGTGTATGCACGCACCAAGCAGCTGCTGAACGCCTCGCTCAACTCGAGCCTCGAGTCGCAGCTTCAGCGTGAAGCCGAGGCGTTCGCGCGAAGCGCCTCGGAGCCCGCATTCGCCGAGGGCGTGCGCGCCTTCATCAAAAAGCGCAAGCCGCAGTGGCCTCGCTGAAAGGCAAGACCGTTTTCATCACCGGCGGCAGCCGGGGGATCGGCCTTGCGATCGCGCTGCGCGCCGCGGCCGACGGCGCCAACATCGCGGTCGCGGCGAAGACCGCGGAGCCGCATCCGAAGCTTCCCGGCACGATCCATACGGCGGCGAGCGAGATCGAGGCAGCAGGCGGAAAGTGCCTGCCCGTGCAGTGCGATATCCGCGACGAGGCGCAGATCGCACGCGCCGTCGCGGCGGCAGTCGAGCGCTTCGGCGGCATCGACATCCTGGTGAACAACGCGAGCGCCATCAGCCTCACCGGCACGATGGAGACGCCGCTCAAGCGCTTCGACCTCATGTTCGGGATCAACGTGCGCGGTACGTATGCAACGTCGCAAGCGTGCATCCCGCATCTGCGCAAGGCGGCGAACCCGCACGTCCTTACGCTTTCGCCACCGCTCAACCTGAGCCCGCGCTGGTTCAAGAATCACGTGGCCTACACCATGGCCAAGTACGGGATGAGCATGTGCGTGCTCGGCATGGCGGAGGAATTCCGCCAGGCCGGAATCGCAGTGAACGCGCTGTGGCCGAAGACCATCATCGCCACCGCCGCGCTGCAAATGATCCCCGACATCGATCCCTCGCGCGGGCGAAAGCCCGAGATCATGGCCGACGCCGCGCACTGGATCCTCACGCAGCCCGCGCGCTCCTGCAGCGGCAATTTCTTCATCGACGAGGAAGTGCTGCGCAACGCCGGCGTTACCGACCTGCGCAAATACGCCGTCGACACGTCCAAGGGGCTGAGTCCGGACCTGTTCCTCGACTGATGCGGCCGCTCGAAGGCATCCGGGTTGTCGAGTTCGCGCACATGGTGATGGGGCCTTCATGCGGGCTCGTGCTCGCCGACCTCGGCGCAGAGGTCATCAAGGTCGAGCCGCTTGAGGGGGACAACACCCGGCGGCTGGAAGCCGCGGGCGCCGGCTTCTTCCCGGTCTTCAATCGCAACAAGAAGAGCCTCGCCGTCGATCTCCAGCACCCGGAGGGAAGGAAGATCGTGCTGCGGCTGCTCGAGACCGCCGACGTGCTGACCGAGAATTTCCGCCCCGGCGCGCTGGACAAGCTGGGTTTCTCCTATGAAAGACTGAGCGCGAAGAATCCGCGGCTGATCTACTGCTCGCTCAAGGGCTTCCTCAAGGGCCCCTACGACCATCGCCCCGCCCTGGACGAGGTGACGCAGATGATGGGCGGGCTCGCCTACATGACGGGTCTGCCCGACCGGCCGCTGCGCGCCGGCTCCTCGGTGGTCGACATCATGGGCGGCACGTTCGCCGCCCTC
>DATADT010000202.1:0-3614 GCA_036258355.1 Burkholderiales bacterium | reverse complement strand
ATGCAGAACGAGATTTCAGGCGCCGCGGTAGCGACAGGGCTACGCATTCTGTCGGTGGCGGAATTGCTGCGCAGCGTGCGCGACCTCGTCGAGCGGCGCTTCCCGCTCGCCTGGGTGCGTGGCGAGGTCTCCAACCTCTCGCGCGCGCCGTCGGGCCACTGCTATTTCACGCTCAAGGATCGCGCGGCCCAGGTCGAATGCGTGATGTTCCGCAGCCGCGCCGCGCTCCTCGACTGGGAGCCGCACGACGGAATGCAGGTGGAGGTTCGCGCGCTCGCGACCCTCTATGAGCCGCGTGGACGCTTCCAGCTCACGGTCGAGGCCATGCGCCGCGCAGGCCTCGGCCCGCTCTACGAGCGTTTCCTGCGCCTCAAGGAAAAGCTCGGCGCCGAAGGCTTGTTCGAGGAGCGGCTCAAGCGCGAGCTGCCCGCGCACCCGCGCCACATCGGGGTCGTGACTTCGCTCGCCGCCGCTGCGCTGCGCGACGTGCTGACGACGCTCGCGCGGCGCAATCCGGCGATCGAGGTCATCGTCTACCCGGTGCCGGTGCAGGGCGAGGGCGCGGCCGAGCGCATCGCGGCGATGCTGGCGCGCGCCAGCCGGCGCGCCGAATGCGAGGTGCTGCTGCTCGTGCGCGGCGGAGGCTCGATCGAAGATCTGTGGCAGTTCAACGAGGAGGCCGTCGCGCGCGCCATCCGCGCCTCGGGCATTCCCGTGGTGGTCGGCGTGGGACACGAGACCGACTTTACGATCGCCGACCTCGCCGCCGACCGCCGCGCGCCGACCCCGACGGCGGCTGCCGAGCTTGTTAGTCCGCCGCGCGCCGAGCTAGCCGCGCGCGTGGCGGGAAACGTGCGTGCTCTGCACAAGGAGATGGAGCGAAAGCTGCGCTACGCGGCACAGGCTCTCGACAGCTGCGCACGCCGCCTCGTGCATCCGGCCGAGCGGCTGCGCTCGTATCGAGAGCTGGTGACCCAGCTCACAGCCCGGCTTGCTTTCGCCTTTACTCACAAGGTGCACCGCTGCCAAGCGCACCTCGCGGAGCTGCGCGCAACCCTGACGTCCGTGGACCCGACGGCGGTGCTCGCGCGCGGCTACAGCATCACGTACAGCACATCGGGCAAGGTTCTGCGCAGCGCCGCCGCCGTGCGCCCGGGCGAGCGCATTACGACGACCCTGGCCGAGGGCCGAATTGAGAGCGAAATCAAGAAGACCGTGAATTGAAGCGTATGGGTCACCGCCTCACCAAGATCGCCACGCGCACCGGCGACGCCGGCGAAACGGGACTCGGCGACGGCTCCCGGGTGCCCAAGGACCACCCGCGCGTCGCGGCACTCGGCGAAGTCGACGAGCTCAATTCGGTCATCGGGCTAGTCCTCGCCGAGGAAATCCCCGAGGAGATCCGCAGCACGCTCATCGCTGTGCAGCACGACCTGCTCGACCTCGGCGGCGAGCTCAGCATCCCGGGGCACGCGCTTCTCAAGTCCGAGCGGGTGGCGTTTCTCGACAGCGAGATCGAGAAGCTCAACAAGCCGCTCGCACCGCTCAAGGAATTCATCCTTCCCGGCGGGAGCCGCGCCGCGGCCGCGGCGCACCTCGCGCGCACCGTGTGCCGGCGGGCCGAAAGGAGCGTCGTCGCCCTCGGACGCAAGGAGACTGTTGGCGAGCCCGCGCGCCAGTACCTGAACCGGCTTTCCGACCTGCTTTTTGTCGCAGCCCGCGTACTCAACCGCGGGGCCGGGGTGGAAGACGTCCAGTGGCGCCACCAGCGGAAGCGCTAGAGCGGCTCGTCGCGCGCAGCGCGCTGGGCGATCGGGCCGCGTTTCACGAGCTGTACCAGGCGACGGCGCCGAAACTGTTCGCGGTCGCGCTGCGTATATTGAGGCGTGAGGACTGGGCCGAAGAAGCGCTGCAGGAGTGCTACGTGAGCGTGTGGCGGCACGCCGCCGAGTACAACGCAGCTCGCGCCGCGCCGATGACCTGGATGACCAGCATCGTGCGCAATCGCTGCCTTGACTGGCTGCGAAAGCCCAACCCGGAGGCGCTCGCCGAGGATGCTCTGAACGAGCTGGAGAGCGACAATCCCGGCCCGCTTGCCCGCCTCGAAGCAGCGCGCGATACAGCGGCGCTCGGGCGCTGCCTGCGCAGCCTAGACGCCAGGCAGCGCCAGGCGATCGCGCTTGCCTTCTACGACGGCCTGTCGCATGCCGAGCTCGCGCAGCACCTGCGTCAACCGCTCGGCACGGTGAAGACCTGGGTGCGCCGCGGCCTCGCGCGCCTGAGGACCTGCCTTGAACTGCAGAAATAAGCCCGAGCTGCGCGAGCGCCTCGCCGCGGAGTACGCGCTCGGCACGCTGCGCGGCCGCGCGCGCGAGCGCATGCGCCACTGGCTCGACGACGACCCGGAGCTCGCGCGCGAAGTTGAGCGCTGGGAAGCGCGCCTTGCGCCGCTCGCCGAGGCCGTGCAACCGCTCGCGCCGCCGGCGCGCGTGTGGCCGAAGATCGAGCAGCGGCTATGGTTCCGCAAGCCGTCCTCGCTATGGAAGGCGCTCGGCCTCGTTGCGAGCGGCGCGGCCGCGGCGCTCGCCGCGGTCACGCTGCTCTTGCCATTGCAGCCCACCGAAGTTCCGGCCTCCTACATCGCGGTGCTGAGCGATCCGAAGACCAGCCACCCGGTGCTCGTCGCCACCGCAGCGCGTACCGAACGCGTCCTGCACGTCACCACGCTCGACCCGGCGATCCACGTTTCCGGCCGCAGCCTAGAGCTCTGGGCGCTGCCGCGCGGCGGCCAGCCGAAATCGCTCGGCCTTGTCGCGGGCGAGAAGACCGAGCTCAAGCTTGTCGCGGCCGCGGACCAGTCGCTCGGCGAAGTACCGGCGCTCGCGGTGAGCCTCGAGCCGCCGGGCGGCTCGCCCACCGGGCAGCCGACCGGCCCCGTGCTCTACACGGGGCCTTGTGTAAAGTACTGGTGATGCTGAGCGAGGAAATCACCACGCGCCACCGCGTGCTGGTCGTCGACGACGAGGAATCGATGCGGCTTCTGATCGCGGCGACGCTCTCGAGGGAGCTCGGCGTCGAGGTGCAGCCCGCGGGCACCTGCGAGCAGGCGCTGCGCCTCGCCGAGAACTACGCGTACGACGCGATCCTGCTCGACCTGATGATGCCGGGTATCGGCGGTTTCGGCGTGCTCTTCGGCGTGCGGCGATCGGCGCCAAACGCCTCCACGCCGGTCATCATCGTGTCGGTGCTCGCGGAGAAGGCGGCCGTCGCCCGCTGCATGGCGGCGGGCGCCAACGCCTTCCTGAAGAAGCCGCTCGAGTTCGCCGAGCTCGCGAACACGGTCCGGCAGCAGCTTGCCGGGCGCTCCAAGCCAGCCTGAACGGGAAGATGGCAGATATACGTATCTACAACGTCGACGTGCTCGGCAAGCCGCTCGGCCAGTACTCGCACGTCACGCGCGCCAGTGCACGCGAGTTCCTCTTCATTGCCGGCATGCTGGCGCCGGGCGGAACGTTCGACGAGCAGTGCAGCGGCGTCTTCTCGCAGATTGGCGAGGCGCTCAAGTCCGCGGGCGCAGGCTGGCAGAACGTCGTGCAATTCACCACCTACCTCGT
>DATADT010000201.1:0-5400 GCA_036258355.1 Burkholderiales bacterium | reverse complement strand
CGGTCGAACACCTCGTACTCGCGCCCGCGCGCGAGCTCCATCAGCTTGTCGCGCGACAGCGGCTGGCGCGGGTGCTGCACCAGCACCTTGAGCACCGAGAACTCGCCGGTGGTGAGCGCGATCTGCTTGCCGGCGCGCGTCAGCGTGCGTGTGGCGAGGTTGAGCGAGAACTCGCCGAACCCGTACACGCCGCCCGCCGCCGGCGCGCCGGGCGGACCGGACGGCGCGCGTCGCCGCAGGATCGCGTTGATGCGGGCAAGCAGCTCGCGCGGGTTGAAGGGCTTCGGCAGGTAGTCATCGGCGCCCATCTCGAGGCCGACGATGCGGTCGACATCGTCGCCCTTGGCGGTCAGCATGATGATTGCAGGCGAGGTTGAATGATGAGCGTCTTCTGCTCCCCTCAGCCGGCGGCAGATCGCGAGCCCGTCCTCGCCCGGCAGCATGAGGTCGAGCACCACGAGGTCGTAGCGCTCGCGCGCGAGCTGCTTGTCCATGGCGGCCGCGTCGGGCACCGCCTTGACCTCGTAGCCCTCGCCGCCGAGGTAGCGCACCAGCAGCTCGCGCAGACGCTGATCGTCGTCGACTACCAGGATGCGGGTCTTGAGCTCGCTCATGGAAGGCAGTAGGGCAATAGATTGTTACAAAACGACACCCGCCCGCAAGGCAGGCCGCGTAACATTCGCGTCCATGATTGTGCGCGCTGCGTTGGCTTTCATGCTTGCGCTCGCCGCCATGGGCGCCGACGCCCAGTCGGGGAAGCGGCCGGACGGGCGCGAGCGGCAGATGAGCCCGGAGCAGCGCGAGCGCATGCGCGACGACATGCGCGACGCTTATCGCCAGCGCGGCGAGGAACAGCCGCAGAAGACCCGCCAGATGTCGCCGGAGGAGCGCGGCCAGCTGCGGCGCGATATCGAGGACGCCAACCGGACCCTCAAGCGTTAGTTCGTCAGTTTTCTTTAGGGCTCCGTCCGCGAATTCGTCATCGCCTGCGCCGGATCGTTCGCGGCGGGTCCGGAAGAGTAGAACCTGCACGTGTTCTTGCCCGCCTGCTTCGCGGCGTACATGGCGATGTCGGCGTGCTTCATCAGCGCGCTCGCATCGGCGGCATCGTCGGGGAAGATGCTGATGCCGATGCTTGCCGTCACGCTCGCCCGGGCGCCCGGCAGCGTGTAGGGCCGCACCGTCTCGGCGAGCAGCTTCCTCGCCACCACCTCGACCGGCTCGGTGTCCTGCACCTCCTCGAGCACCACGAGGAACTCGTCGCCGCCGAGGCGCGCGATCAGGTCGCTTGCGCGCAGGTTGTCGCGCAGCCTGCCGGCGAGCTCGACGAGCAGCACGTCGCCCGCGTCGTGGCCGTACGCGTCGTTGATCTCCTTGAAGCCGTCGAGGTCGAGAAACACGACCGCGATCTTCGAGTTCCTGCGCCGCGCGCGCTGCACCGCCTGGGCCAGCGCCGGCACGAGGCTCGTGCGGTTGGCGAGCCCGGTGAGGGGATCGGTGTACGCGAGCGAGGCGATGTGCTTCCGCGCAAGCGCGATCTCGGTGATGTCGCGCCCGACGCCCCGGTAGCCGATGAACGCGCCCTCGGCGCTGAAGCGCGGGTCGCCGCTCACCGAGAGGTAGCGCACCACGCCGTCGGGCATGCGGCGCGCGAACTCAAAGTCCCGGAACGGCAGGTGCTGCTCGAGTCGCGCGCGCTGCGCCGCCCAGCCGGCCTCGTCCGGGCTCTCATTGGGGAGCTCCCACGCCGCCTTGCCGATCACGCCGCGGCTCATCTCGGCGGGCAGGTAGTCGGGGCCGTGCACAAGCTGGGTGAAGCGGTGCGCCTGGTCGGTCTCCCAGAAGAAGTCCGACGAAAGCTGCGTCAAGGACCGCCAGCGCGCCTCGCTCTCGCGGAGCGACGCTTCGGCCTGCTTGCGTTGCAGGAACTGGCCGATCTGACTGCCGATCACGCGCGAAGCTGCGAGCAGGCGCTGGTCGGGCTCGCGCGCTTTCAGGCTCGAGAAGTTGAGCACGCCGATCGTCCTGCCTTCGGCGCGCACCGGAAAGGCGAATCCGCCACGCAGCCCCGTGCCCTGCCAGGCATTGCGGTCGCGCACGCGTGGGTCGCGCGTGATGTCCGCGGACCACACCGCCTCGCCCGATTGCCACACCGTGCCCGTCAGACCCTCGCCCGGGCGGAACACGAAACCCCGCGAGCGCTCGATGAAGGGGGCGATCGCCGGGTCGGCGATCGCCCACGCGTCCTCGAAGCGCGCGAGTTCGCCATCGACGCGGAAGTAGCGGCCGCAGGCGAAGCCCTCGGCCTCGCACACCGCACGGATCACTCCCTTCTGGCCTCCGGAGGCGTCGTCGGCGGAGGCGAGCAGCCGCGCGACCTCGTGCTCGAGCCTCAGCATCTGCTCGGCGCGCTTTTCTTCGGTCACGTCGCGCCCCACGCCGCGGTAGCCGGCGAAGCTGCCGTCGGGGTTGAACACCGCTTCGCCGCTCACGCTCATGTACCGCACCGATCCGTCCTGCATCCGGCGCCACATGAGCACATCGTGGAACGGCTGCCGCGCGTCGAGGATCGCCCGGTGCACCTCCCATCCGCCCTCGACCTCGAGCTCGGTTTCCCAGCGCCGCGCGCCGACCAGGCGCCGCAGCAGCCCGGGATCGCCGCCCGCGACCTGGCGGCCTTCGAGCCGGGTGAAGCGGTACTCGGTATCGAGCTCCCAGTACCAGTCCGAGGACAGGTTGGTGAGGGCGCGAAACCGGGCTTCGCTCTCGCGCACCGCGCGCTCAGCTTCGAGGCCGCTCAGGAACTGCCCGATGTGCGTGCCGATCGCACCGAGGGTCTGCCATAGCCGCTTGTCCGGCTCGCGCATGCGCCGCGCGGTGAACTCCATGACGGCGGCGACGCGCCCGCCGGCGCGGACCGGGAAGAGCGCCGCCGTGCGCAGCCCGGTCTCGCGGGAAAGGCCGCCGCGCAGCGCGCGCGCGTCAGCCGTGGTGTCCGGGCTCCAGAGCGGCTCGCCCGACTGCCACACGACGCCGACCAGCCCTTTGCCCGGCGCGAACGAGAGATCCCGCGACGCCTCGAGGAAGCGGGCGGCGCCTGCGTCGGCCGGCGTAGCCCAGCTGGCGAAGGACCGCAGCACGCCGGCCGGTTCGTCCGGCTTCCAGAGCAGCGAGCAATCCCAGCGCAGCGAGTCGCAGATCGCCTCGAGCGCCCCGTTCAGCGCCTGCGGCGCGGGGTGTGACTCGGCGAGCCGCAGAGTGACGGCCTGGTCGAGCTTGAGAAGCTGCTGGATGCGCTTCTGCTTGCTGATGTCGCGGCCGATGCCGCGGTAGCCGGTGAAGCGCCCGCGCGCATCGAAGGTCGGCTCGCCGCTGACGCTGATGTAGCGGCGCGCGCCGTCGGGCAGGTTGCGCCACATGAGGACATCGCGGAACGGCGCGTGCGACTCGAGGAGCGCGCGGTGCGTTTCCCAGCCGCCCTCGATCTCGAGCCCGGTCTCCCAGCGCTTCTTGCCGAGAATGCGCTGCGCCAGGTTCTGCTCGGTGGCCGCGTCGTTGCGCACCTCCACGCGGGTGAAGCGCAGCTCCGCGTCCTGCTCCCAATACCAGTCGGAAGTGAGGCCAAGGAGGGCAGGCTGCGGGGAAGAATGAAGGAGGGACGCCGCGGCGGCGGCTCGCCGCCCTGCGGTTGCGCGTTTCACCCTTGCGCGCCTGGATGATGCCGCCATCTGAGTTCTCTTCCTTCCCCCGAGGCCAATCTACTGGGCGTTTATCCGCGCGTCCAGCGCATTATGTCTCTCGCTGTATAAGAGATGGGCCATTGAATTCGCATAGTAAGCGAGGAGCGGCAGCTCCTGCGGCCGCGCGCGGAACAAGCCGTCCTCCTCATCCACCAGATGACGCAGGCGCAGCATGCGCAGCCCGACCGTCAGGGCGTAATCGAAGTCGCCGCGCGGGATGTACACATGCGCGCCGGCCGTGTCGAGGCGCGCGAGGAGCTGCGCCACCTCTGTCTTGAGCTCGAGCTCGGAGAGCGCGCGCTGCGGCTGCGCGACGAATACCGCCGAGATGAGCGGCACCGGCACCACGGGCACAATGCTCCCCACCGCCTCCATCAGCTCGCGCCCGAGGCTCGAAATCGCGGCGCGGCGCTCCTCTCCGGCAAGCGCCTGGAAATCGATCCCGCGCATGCGGCAGTACTCGCGCATCGAGACCGGCGTGCCGAAGTTCACGCATGCGTAGCCGAACCGATGCCACTCGCTGCGCAGCATGAGCCACACGTTGTGCGCGACAAAGCGCAGCGTGTTCCACACCGCCCGCCCTCTGCTCGTTTCCCTTCTTTGCAGCAACAGTGAGCGGTCCTCGAGCACGCGGTCGTAGTTGATTCCAAGCGGCACGAAGACGAGGTCGCGGTCGCCGCCGATGCGAAAGCCTCGCAGCATGTAATCGATCACGCCGAGCTTCGGCTCGCGCATCCGGCCGTCGCGAGTAAGGCCGCCCTCCGGGAACACCGCCTGCGGCACCCCCGCCTCGGTCGCCATGGCGACATAGCGCTCCAGCACCCGCCGGTAGAGCTCGTCGCGCGAATTGCGCCGCACGAAATACGCGCCCATCGCGCGGATCAGCGCCGAGAGCGGCCAGATCCGCGCCCACTCGCCCACCGCGTAGGAAAGCGCCGCCTGGTCGGCGGCAAGGAAGCCGGCCAGCACGTAATCCATGTTGGAGCGGTGGTTCATCACGCAGACCACCGTGGCGTTGGGATCGATGCGCTCGAGGCCCGCTGAATCGACGTAGCCGATGCGCACGCGGTACAGCAGCCGCGCAACGCGGCGGCCGAGCCAGTAGCCGAAGCGAAAATAGAGATAAGCGTTGAAGGCCGGGACGATCTCCCGCGCGTATCCCTCCACGATTTCCAGCACCACCGGCACCGGCAGTCGCTTGTCGCGGGAAAACTGCTCCACGGCGTGCTGCACTTTGGGGTCTGTCAGCAGGCGGTGGATGAGCGCCTGGCGCTTGGTGCGCTGGAACGGCCTGATGCCAATGCGAAGCCGTGTCGAGACGTCCTCGATCACGCGGTTCGCCGGGTGCGTGATCATCCAGCGCAGCGCCGGTATCAGCACGTGCTCGTACAGCGCCCACAGCGCTAAGAGCCCGACTGCGACCACCACCCAGAGCGGGAGCGCAACGGTCTCGGTCATTTTCGCTCCCGGTAAAAGAGGTAGAGCCCGCTGCCGATCACGATCGCCGCGCCGAGCCACAGGCCGGGGCTGGGGACGTCGCCGAACACCAGGTAGCCGAAGAGCGCCATGTAGATCACCTGCTGGTAGAGAAACGGCGCGATCACGCTCGCGGGAGCATAGCGGTGGGCGAGGGCGAGCAGGTAGTGGCCGCAGGCGCCGA
>DATADT010000200.1:0-10427 GCA_036258355.1 Burkholderiales bacterium | reverse complement strand
TCGCGGGAGGAATTCCTCGCCATGACGGCGCTCGACATCCGGGGCGCAGCGCAGGATGCGTCGTTTCGCGAGTTTCTGAGCCGCGAGGGCGGTGCGGTGCGCTACGGCGCGTTCCGGCACTTGAAGGAAACCGGCGAACCGGTCGACATCGACGGCGTCGGGCACCTGGTCGCATGGCGCGGCCGCCCCGCGCGCCTAGTGCAGATCAACGACATCACCGAGCGGCTGCGCACGCAGCAGACGCTCGAGCGCCTGAACCGCGAGCTCGAGGTCTCGCACGAGCGCCTGCGTGCGCTGTCGCGGCGGCTGTTCGAGGTCCAGGAGGAGGAGCGCAGGCGCCTCGCGCGCGACCTGCACGACGACGTCGGGCAGGCGCTCACGGCGCTCAAGATCCAGCTCGAGTCGCTCGCGCGGAGCGGCGGCGAACTCGCCGCGCGCGCACGCGTGGACGAGTGCGTCGATACCGTGCAGCACACGCTCGAGCGCGTGCGGCAGCTCTCGCTCAGCCTGCGCCCGCCGCAGCTTGACGACCTCGGCCTTGCCGCCGCGGTGCGCTCGCATCTCGATCGCCAGGCGCGTGTTGCCGGCTTGCAGGCTCACTTCGAGACCGAGGACGCGCCGCGCGAGCTCGCCCCCGACACCGAGACCGCGTGCTTCCGCGTGGCACAGGAAGCGATCAACAACGTGCTGCGCCACGCGCGTGCGCGCAACCTCTGGGTGCGGCTTTTCACGGCCGGCGGCAGGCTTGCGATCTCGGTGCGCGATGACGGCCGCGGCTTCGACGTCGATTCGGTACGCGAGCGCGCGGCCAACGGAATGAGCCTCGGCCTCATCGGAATGGAGGAACGCATGACGCTCTCTGGCGGCTCGTTCGAGCTGCGCTCAGCGCCCGGAGAGGGCACGACGCTCCTTGCCACTTTTCCGCTGCCCCCGGCGAAAGAGCGCGCCGTCGGATGATCCGCGTTCTCCTCGCCGACGACCATGCGCTGGTGCGCGCCGGCATCCACTCGCTTCTGCAGGGGATGCGCGAGGTGCAGGTCGTGGCCGAAGCGTCGAGCGGCGAGGAGGCGCTCGAGCTCGCCGACCGCCAGCGGCCCGACGTGGTGCTGATGGACATTGCCATGAAGGGCATCACCGGACTCGAAGCCGCGGCGCAGATGCGCGAACGCTATCCGGACGTGCGCGTCGTGATCCTCTCGATGCACGCGGGCGAGGAATACGTGCTGCAGGCGCTGCGCGCCGGCGCGGTCGGCTACCTTTTGAAGGACGCCGCCACGGGGGAGCTCGAGCTTGCGCTGCGCAGCGTCATGCGCGGCGAAAGCTGGCTCAGCCCTTCGGTGTCGCGCCAGGTGGTCGAGGGCTACATGCATCGCACCGGCGGCGAGGCAGCCCCCGACGTCCTTACCGCGCGCCAGCGCGAAGTGCTCAAGCTTGTGGCGGGCGGCAAGAGCACCAAGGAAATTGCCTTTCTGCTCAACCTCTCCGTGAAGACTGTTGAGACGCACCGTGCGCAGATCATGGAACGCCTGGGCATCCGCGACGTCGCGGGGCTTGTCAGGTATGCCCTCCGCACGGGCCTCGTGCCGCCCGAGGGCTGACAAGGTTTTGCGGTTGTCTCAGGGAATTCGTAACGCCGCTAGGGAACACCCCTATGGCCGGTGCGGCGTTCGCGATCTAATCTGCCGTTCCAATGACTGAAGAACGCGTCCGTCGCATCGCCATCGCCGACAGCAGCCCGGCTTTTCTCACGGCTGCCGCGAGCTTCGTGTCCAATCTGCCCGGCTACGAGCTCGCCGGGACTTCGGATACCGCGCTGCAGGCGCTGAAGCTTGTGAACTCGTCCGGCCCCGATGTGCTGCTTCTCGATCTGGGTGCGCATACGGTGCGGGGGCTGGACATCGTGCGCCGCGTGAAAGCTACGCCGCGCCCGCCGGCGGTGGTCGCGATGACGCTGTTCCACACGCCGGAAGCGGCTGCGGCTGCGAGCCGCGCGGGCGCCGATGCGCTCGTCAGCAAGGAGTGCTTCATCTCTGGGCTGCGCGACGCGCTGGCCAGGCTTTTCCCGTAGTTGCATTTAGGCCGGTTTCTAGGCCTTCCTGCACTTAGGCCGGTTTCTAGGCCTTCCCTTTCTCGAGCCTTCGGGCGAACACAGTCATTTCCTTTTCGGCCTGGCGGTCGCCCTTCTGCTTGGCGGCCTCAATGCCCTGCTGGTATGCCGCGAGCGCTTCCTCGGTTTTTTGCGATTCCGTAAGGGTCTTTCCAAGCAACTTCCACGCTGCCGAATAGAGCGGATCGCGCGCCACCGCGTCGCGTAGGTACTCGATCGCGCGCTCGCGGTTGCCTGCCTTGGCGTGCTCGAGTCCCAGCGAGTAGCGCAGCAGGGCGCCGTCGCGGGGCGTTCCGAGCAGCTTTTCTAGCTGTGAAATCATTAGGCTAAGATACTCCTTCATGAAAAGCTCGATCCAGACGCGCGGCGCGCCAGAGGCCGTCGGCACCTACTCGCAGGCGGTGAAAGTCGGAGGCAAGGCGGGCGGGACTACGGTTTACCTCTCCGGGCAGATCGGGCTTGACCCCGCCACCATGCAGATGGCGGAGGGCATCGATGCGCAGACGCACCGCGTGTTCCGCAACCTCGCCGCGGTCGCAGCGGCGGCGGGGCTGAGCCTCGATCACGCCGTGCGCATGACGGTGTACCTCACCGATCTCGCGCATTTCGCCCGCGTCAACGAGATCATGGCGCAGTATGTGCGCGAGCCGTATCCGGCGCGCGCCGCGGTCGGCGTGGCCGGGCTGCCGCGCGGCGCGCTGGTAGAGGTCGACGCGATCCTGCACGCCGATTAAGGCGTCCCTCGAAAACAGACTTCACAAGCTCGGGTTGGGCTCGCGGCTCGATCTCGCGCTGCATTTGCCGCTGCGCTACGAGGATGAAACGGTCCTCACGCCTGTCGAGCGGGCGCCGGAGGGAACGCCAGTGAGCGTCGAGGCGAGGGTGCTGAAGGCGCAAGTCATGTTCCGGCCCAGGCGCCAGCTCGTGGTGCACGCCGAAGGGCTGGAGCTGCGCTTTTTCAACTTCTATTCGAGTCAGTTGCGGCAGTTCCAGCGCGCCGCGGAGGCAGGCCTGCGCGTGCGCGCGTTCGGTGAAGTGCGCCGGGGCTTCTTCGGGGCCGAGATGGCGCACCCGCGCTACCGTATCGTCGACGAGGACGAGCCGCTGCCGCGGACGCTCACGCCGATCTATCCGACCACCGCAGGGTTGAGCCAGGCGCAGCTGCGCGCGCGCGTACTCGAAGCCCTCGACGCCGAGCCGCTCGAGGATACGCTCCCTGAGTCCGTGCGACGGCGCCTTGACCTTGTCGATTTCCGCGCGAGCGTCGAGCTCCTCCACCGACCGCCGCCGGGAGCCGATCTCTCGGCCGCCTGGCGCCGCGTGAAGTTCGACGAGCTTCTCGCGCAGCAGCTCTCGATGCGCTTCGCGTACCGGCGGCGCCGCGCGCGCACGGCGCCGGTGCTTAAGGTCAACGGCGAGCTGCTGAAAGCCTTCCTGTCGAACCTGCCCTTCCGCCTGACTCGGGCGCAGAACCGGGCGATGAGCGAAATCCTCGACGACCTGCGCGAGCCGCACCCGATGCAACGGCTGCTGCAAGGCGACGTGGGCAGCGGCAAGACCATCGTCGCGGCCATTGCCTGCCTCGCTGCCGTGGATTCAGGCGCCCAGGCTGCGGTCATGGCGCCAACCGAGATCCTCTCCGAGCAGCACTGGCGCAAATTCAATGAATGGCTCGCGCCGCTCGGCGTGCGCCTAGGCTACCTGCGCGGGGGCATGCGCAAGAAGGAAAAGAAAGAGATGCTCGAGGGACGCGTGCTTATCGGCACGCACGCGTTAATCCAGGAGGACATCGAGTTCTCGCGCCTCGGCCTCGTGGTCGTGGACGAGCAGCATCGCTTCGGAGTCGAACAGCGCCTTGCCCTTCGCAAGAAAGCGGGCGGCAGGGTCCCGCACCAGCTGATGATGAGCGCAACGCCGATTCCGCGGACGCTCGCCATGACGTATTACGCCGATCTCGATGTCTCGACGATCGACCAGCTGCCGCCGGGCCGCCCCGCGGTTACGACGAAGCTGCTCTCCGAAAATAGGAGGCCCGAGGTGCTGGCGCGCATCCGCGAGGCCTGTGCGGAAGGGCAGCAGGCGTACTGGGTGTGCCCGGTTATCGAGGAGTCGAAAGCCGGCTTGCGCACCGCGCTGGAGACGTTCGAGACCTTGAAGCGTGAACTGGCGGGGTTGCGCGTGGGTCTGGTCCACGGCCGCCTCGCGCCGGACGAGAAGGCCGCGGTGATGCAGGCGTTCCTGCGGAACGGCATCCAGGTCCTGGCGTGCACCACCGTCATCGAGGTCGGCGTCGACGTGCCCAACGCTTCCCTCATGGTGATCGAGAGCGCCGAGCGCTTCGGCCTTTCGCAGCTGCACCAGCTGCGTGGCCGCGTCGGGCGCGGCTCACGAGAGAGCGTGTGCATCCTGCTCTACGGCGAGCTGCAGGGCAACGCGCGCGAGCGGCTGAAGGCGATCTTCGAGAGCGCCGACGGCTTCGAGATCGCCCGCCAGGACCTGGCGCTGCGCGGGCCGGGCGAGTTTCTCGGCGAACGTCAGAGCGGCATGCCGCTACTGCGCTTCGCCGACCTCGAGCGCGACAGGGACCTCGTCGAGGCGGCGGTGCAGGCGGCGCCGGAGCTGATTCAGGCGCACGCGCAGGCGGCACGCGCCCACGTGGCGCGCTGGCTGGGCTCCCGGCACGAGCTTACGGGAGCGTGAGTTATCCTGTCACCGTGAACCTGGCGGTCATCACGAGGCGCCTGGACGCGTACGAGCGGCTGATCCGGCTCGACAAGCCTATCGGCGCGCTGCTGCTGCTGTGGCCGACCCTGTGGGCGGTGTGGCTCGCCTCGGATGGCCGGCCGCGATTCGAGATCCTGATCATCTTTGTCGTGGGCACGCTCCTCATGCGCTCGGCCGGTTGCGCGCTCAACGACTACGCCGATCGGCGCTTCGATCCTCACGTCGAGCGCACGCGCAAGCGCCCGCTCGCCGCAGGAGAAATCCAGCCACGCGAGGCGCTGGTGGTTGCCGCCGTGCTCGCCGCTACGGCGTTCGCGCTGGTGCTCTTCCTCAACAGGTTCGCGATCCTGCTGTCGTTCGTCGGAGCTGCCATCGCGGCCGCGTACCCGTATACCAAGCGCTTCTTCGCGCTGCCCCAGGCCGTGCTCGGCATCGCGTTCGGGTTCGGAATCCCGATGGCTTACGCGGCGATCCAGGACAGCTTGCCGCTCGAGTGCTGGATGCTGTTCGCCGCGAATCTGTTCTATTCGTTCGCCTACGACACCGAGTACGCGATGGTCGACCGCGACGACGACGCCCGCATCGGAATCCGCACCTCGGCGCTGACGCTCGGCCGCTGGGACGTGCCCGCAGTGATGGCGAGCTATGCGCTGATGCTCGCGCTGCTGACGGCGGTCGGATACATTCACCGGCTCGGCTGGCCCTACCACGCCGGCGTGGCCGCCGCCGGGGCGATAATGATCTACCACTGGCGCCTCATCCGCGACCGCAGCCGCGACGGCGCCTTCAAGGCGTTCATGCACAACAACTGGGTCGGCGCCGTGATCTTTATCGGCATCTTCTTCGCCTTGCGATGAGCGAGCCCGGGCCCGCCCTCACGCGCTTCGGGTTTACGAACGGCATGCTGCGCGGCACGCACCTTACGCTCTATCCCACTTGCCTCGTGCACCGCAGCGACACGCACCTGGAGACGCTGCCGCTCGCGGCGATGAGCGCGGTGAGCGTCGCTTTCCGCCGCGATGCGCGCAAGCTGGGGTGGGGCATCACGCTGATCGTGATCGCGTTGCTGCTGCTTGCGCTTTCCGGGCCGCTCGACAGGTTCGCGACCGACGCCGCGACCGACATGGCGAAGTCCGAGCAGGGCGTGGGCAAGGCGCTCTACGGTTTTTTCCGCTTTCTCATGGCGGCTGCGAGCCTGCTGCCGGCAGCGGCGCTCGCCTGCGTGATCGGCGGCGGCGCACTGTGCGCGCTCGGCTGGATAGGGACCACCACGTTGCTCGTCAGCCTCCCGGGGGCGGAGCGCGTCTACCCGGTGCGAGGGCGCAGCACTCTGCTGCTCGACTTCGCCGAGGCGCTGAGCGAGCGCCTGATGCTCAGGAAGTAGGAAGCCCATTGCAGTACTCGGACTTGAGGCAGTTCGTTGCGCAGCTCGAGGCGAGCGGGGACCTGAAGCGCATCCAGGCCGAAGTCTCGCCGCGGCTGGAAATGACCGAGATCTGCGACCGCGTGCTGCGTTCGGGCGGCCCGGCGCTCGTCTTCGAGCGGCCTGTGGGGCACGACATCCCGGTGCTCGCCAACCTGTTCGGCGCGGTGCGCAGGATCGCCGCCGCGATGGGGCTCGGCGATGCCGGGGCGCTGCGCGAAGTGGGAAAGATGCTCGCCTTCCTGCGCGAGCCCGAGCCGCCCAAAGGGCTGCGCGACCTTTGGGAGCGCTTCCCGGTTTGGAAGCAGCTCCTCAACCTGCCGCCGAAGCTCGTCTCCAAGGCGCTTTGTCAGGAAGTCGTCTTTGAAGGGAACGACGTGGACCTTGCGCGCCTGCCGGTCCAGACGTGCTGGCCGCAGGACGCGGGACCGCTCATCACCTGGGGCCTGACGATCACTCGCGGGCCCATGAAGCCGCGTCAGAACCTCGGCATCTATCGTCAGCAGGTGCTTGGGCGCAATCGGATCATCATGCGCTGGCTCGCGCATCGGGGCGGCGCGCTGGATTATCGTGACCACGCCGCCTCGTCCAAGGAACCGTTCCCTGTAGCGGTCGCACTGGGTGCGGACCCGGCGACGATGCTGGCGGCAGTGGCTCCGATCCCGGATACGCTGTCCGAGTACCAGTTCGCCGGCCTGCTGCGCGGTGCGCGCACCGAGCTCGTCAAGTGCCTCGGCAACAGCCTTGAAGTGCCGGCCACAGCCGAGATCATCCTCGAAGGCATCATCAACGATTCGGAGACCGCAGAGGAGGGGCCGCACGGCGATCACACCGGCTACTACAACGAAGTCGAGCGCTTTCCCGTGATGACGGTGCAGCGGATCACCATGCGCCGCTCGCCCATCTACCACTCTACCTACACCGGCAAGCCGCCCGACGAGCCCGCGATGCTTGGCGTAGCGCTCAACGAGGTTTTCGTCCCCCTACTGCAAAAGCAGTTTCCGGAGATCCTAGACTTCTACCTTCCGCCCGAGGGTTGCTCTTACCGTCTCGCCGTGGTGAGCATGAAGAAGCAATACCCCGGTCACGCCAAGCGCGTGATGTTCGGCATCTGGAGCTATCTGCGGCAGTTCATGTACACAAAGTTCATCGTGGTGTGCGATGACGACATCGACGTGCGCGACTGGAAGGAAGTGATCTGGGCGCTGACGACGCGCGTCGACCCCGCCCGGGACTCGGTGGTGGTCGAGCGCACTCCGATCGACTACCTTGATTTCGCTAGCCCCGTGTCGGGCCTCGGCTCGAAGATGGGCATCGACGCCACGGACAAATGGCCGGCCGAAACCGCCCGCCGCTGGGGCCGGCCGATCGTCATGGACGACGCGGTGAAGCGTCGCGTGGATTCGATGTGGCGGGAGCTGGGGCTTTAGGGGAAGTTCGTACCCATTGAAGCAGCGCATCGAACGCCGCTTCGGCCTGCGGCGCGTTCGGGTGGTTCGCGATCATGACGATAGCGTGGCGCCGCCCGTTGCGATCCAGCACGTAGCCCGCGATCGAGCGCGTATCTGAAAGTAGTCCCGTCTTGATGTGGGCATTGCCCGAAACGCCTTCGAAGTGCAGTCGCTTGCGCATCGTGCCGTCGGCCGCTACTACGGGCAGCGAGGCCATCAGTTCGGGCATCACCGGGCTCTTCCAAGCTGCCTGCAGCAGGGCCATCAGCGTGCCCGCGCTCGCCCGCTCATGGCGCGAAAGCCCCGAGCCGTTTTCCAGCCGCAGCTCCTCGGCCTTGATGCCCTTAAAAACCAGCCATTGCTCGATCGCGCGCGAGGCGGACTGCGGCTGCGCCGGCGGGCCGCTGAGCTCGGCGGCGAGCGTGAGGTAGAGCTGGCGCGCCATCACGTTGTTGGAGAGCTTGTTGATGCCGCGCACGACTTCGCTCAGCGGCGGCGACTCGTGTTTGTAGACGAGCCTCGCGTTCGGGCCGACCTCGCCTTCGCGGATGCGCCCCTGCCATCGGCCGCCCATCTCGGCCCACAAAGCGCGAACCATCTCGCCGACGTAGTCTTCCGGCTGGTGCAACGCGACGTTGAGCTCGCGCTCGCCGCACGCGACCGGGTAAAAGCCTGTGAAGGCCGCCCGCGGCGGCTTGGACTGGAAGCTCGCCTGGATCCGGTCCCGGAACGCCCGTCCTTCCGGGCACACGCCGTCGGACAGCCGCAATCCGTTGACGAGCTCGAGTCCCGGCAGCTGCGGCTCGACGAACATGCGCACGGCGGCGTCCTGTGGCCAGAACACGAAGCGCAGGGACTTGAAGTTGACGAGCAGCGCGTCGGGCGCGACGTTGTAGGGGCGGAACACCTCGTTGTCGATGAGCTCGGGCGTAACGGCGGCGAAATAGCTACGGTCGAGCACGATGTCGCCGCGGATCTCGCGCACTCCGCGGCCGCGCAGGTTACGCAGCAGCATCCAAAAGCTTTCGTAATCCAGCTTCGGGTCGCCGTAGCCTTTCAGGTAAAGATCGTCGCCATCCACATAGGCTTCGGTCTTCCAGCGGTAGGCCGGGCCGAGCAGCTCGAGCGCGGCGTAGGTGGTCACCAGCTTGATGACCGAGCCCGGGTTCCGAGACACGCCCGCGTTAAGCGCCAGCGAGGCACGGGGCGCTCCCACCTCCTGCACCAGGACGCTTACGCTGCCCTCGGGGACTTTCGCCTCGCGCAGCCCCTTCGCCACCATCGTCGGGAGAGCAGCGTAGGTCGCCCCGAGGGGAATAAGGGCCAACACGACCAGGAAAGTCTTGAAAAGGCGCGGCACGACCTATATTATTAGCACTCGCTGAGACTGAGTGCTAAGTCCGGGATTTCCGGCTTGGGTTCATAGCAAGTCATTGTAATACATCGAAATTTCTAAAACGGGAGCTAGTGATGAAAATCCGTCCGCTGCATGACCGCGTCATCGTCAAGCGCATCGAGGAAGAGCGCAAGTCCGCCGGGGGCATCGTGATCCCCGACACCGCTGCAGAGAAGCCCGACCAGGGCGAAATCGTCGCCGTCGGCAAAGGCAAGAAGGACGAGAACGGCAAGCTCATCCCAGTCGACGTCAAGGTCGGCGACCGCGTGCTGTTCGGCAAGTATTCCGGCCAGACCGTGAAGGTGAAGGGCGATGAGCTCCTCGTGATGCGCGAGGAAGACATCATGGGCGTAATCGAGGGTAACTGATCCGAATTCAAGACTAGGAGACCGCAACAATGCCAGCCAAAGAAGTACGTTTCCACGAAGGCGCCCGTGCCAAGATGGTTCACGGCCTGAACATCCTGGCCGACGCCGTGAAAGTGACGCTGGGCCCGAAGGGCCGCAACGTCGTGCTCGAGCGCTCGTTCGGCGCGCCAACCGTCACCAAGGACGGCGTCTCGGTCGCCAAGGAGATCGAGCTCAAGGACAGGTTCGAGAACATGGGCGCGCAAATGGTGAAGGAAGTCGCCTCCAAGACCTCCGACGTCGCCGGCGACGGCACCACCACCGCCACCGTGCTCGCGCAGGCTATCGTGCGCGAGGGCATGAAGTTCGTCGCCTCCGGCATGAACCCGATGGATCTCAAGCGCGGCATCGACAAGGCGGTCATCGCCGTGGTCGAGGAGCTGAAGAAGATTTCCAAGCCTTGCACCACCTCCAAGGAAATCTCGCAGGTCGGCGCGATCTCGGCCAACGCCGATTTCGACATCGGCAAGATCATCTCCGACGCAATGGACAAGGTCGGCAAGGAAGGCGTGATCACGGTCGAGGACGGCAAGTCGCTGCAGAACGAGCTCGACCTGGTCGAGGGCATGCAGTTCGACCGCGGCTATCTCTCGCCGTACTTCATCAACAACCCCGAGAAGCAGATCGCGGTGCTCGAGGATCCCTACATCCTCCTGCATGACAAGAAGATCTCGTCGATCCGCGAGCTGCTGCCGATCCTCGAGCAGGTGGCGAAGGCCGGCAAGCCGCTCCTCATCATCGCCGAGGAAGTCGAGGGCGAAGCGCTTGCCACGCTCGTGGTGAACAACATCCGCGGCATCCTGAAGACCGTCGCGGTGAAGGCGCCGGGATTCGGCGACCGCCGCAAGGCGATGCTCGAGGACATGGGGATCCTCACCGGCGGAACGGTGATTTCGGAAGAGCTCGGCCTCAAGCTCGA
>DATADT010000199.1:0-11753 GCA_036258355.1 Burkholderiales bacterium | reverse complement strand
TCGGCGCCGATCTTCAGCCCGCCGGTGCCGCCCAAGGCCTGAACCGTGACGATCTCTTTGGAAGCTTTTGAAAAAACCAACTGCTGCACTGCCTGGTCGTAGGCGGCGAGGCCGTCAATGGGCAGGTAGCCGCGGTGCGGCGAGCTCTTCATTCGCAGCTCCTCGGCCCGCTTCACGCACTCGAGCAGCGGGATCTTGCCGCTGTCGTCGGTATAGACGCCGACGCCGAGGTTGACCTTGGCTGGGTTCTTGTCAGCCACGAACGCTTCGGTGACGCCGATGATCGGGTCGGCCGGCGCCATCGGCACCGAGGCGAGAGGAGAGGGGGAGTGCGGCGCGTTCATTGGAATAAAATGATGGGTTTTCGCACGCGCATTCTACCTGTGGCATTCAAGCTGGAAGAGCTTTTTCCGCCGTCGGGCGATCAGCCGGAGGCGATCGCGAAGCTCGTCGAGGGTATCCACGACGGGCTCGCGTTCCAGACGCTCCTCGGCGTCACCGGCTCGGGCAAGACCTACACCATGGCGAACGTGATCGCGCGCCTCGGGCGACCGGCGCTCGTGCTCGCGCCGAACAAGACGCTTGCCGCTCAGCTCTATGCCGAGTTCCGCGAGTTCTTTCCAGAAAACGCGGTGGAGTACTTCGTCTCCTACTACGACTACTACCAGCCGGAGGCCTACGTTCCGGCGCGCGACTTGTATATCGAGAAAGATTCGTCGATCAACGAGCACATCGAGCAGATGCGGCTCTCGGCGACGAAGTCGCTCCTCGAGCGGCGGGACGTGGTCATCGTGGCCACGGTGTCTGCGATCTACGGCATCGGCGACCCGTCGGAGTACCACGGCATGATCCTGCACCTTCGCCAGGGCGAGACGATGGCGCAGCGCGACGTGCTGGCCCGGCTGGTGGCGATGCAGTACCAGAGGAGCGAGCTCGACTTCCGGCGCGGGACCTTCCGCGTGCGCGGCGACGTGATCGACGTCTTCCCGGCGGAGCACGCCGAGCAGGCGATCAGGATCTCGCTCTTCGACGATGAAATCGAAAAGCTGGAGGTGTTCGACCCGCTCACCGGTCGCGTGCATCACCCGATGGCGCGCTTCACGGTCTACCCGTCGAGCCACTACGTGACGCCACGCGACACCACGCTGCGCGCCATCGAGGCGATCAAGGAGGAGCTGCGCGAGCGCATCGAGTTCTTCCAGAAGGCCGGGCGCCTGGTCGAGGCGCAGCGCATCGAGCAGCGCACGCGCTTCGACCTCGAGATGCTCGCCGAGCTCGGGTTCTGCAAGGGGATCGAGAACTACTCGCGCCACCTGTCGGGCCGGGCGCCGGGCGAGCCGCCGCCGACCCTTATTGACTACCTGCCGCAGGACGCGCTCATGATCATCGACGAAAGCCACGTCACGATTCCGCAGCTCGGCGGCATGTACCGCGGCGACCGCTCGCGCAAGGAGAACCTGGTCGAGTACGGCTTTCGCCTGCCTTCGGCGCTGGACAATCGGCCGCTGCGGTTCGACGAGTTCGAGAAGGTCGTGCGCCAGACGTTCTTCGTGTCGGCCACCCCGGCAGAGTACGAGCGCGAGAAGTCGGGAGACGCGATCGTCGAGCAGGTGGTCCGCCCAACCGGGCTGATCGACCCCGAGGTCATCGTGCGCCCGGCATCCACGCAGGTGGATGATCTGCTGTCCGAGATAAGGGATAGAGTAAAGCGCTCCGAGCGGGTGCTCGTCACGACGCTCACGAAGAGAATGGCCGAGGAGCTGACCGAATACCTCGCGGAGCACGGGGTGAAGGTCCGCTATCTCCACTCCGAGATCGAGACGGTGGAGCGGGTGGAGATCATCCGCGATCTGCGCCTGGGCGAGTTCGACGTGTTGGTGGGCATCAACCTGCTGCGCGAGGGGCTCGACCTGCCGGAGGTCTCCCTCGTCGCCATCCTGGACGCCGATAAGGAGGGGTTCCTGCGCTCGGAGCGATCGCTCGTCCAGACCATCGGCCGCGCCGCGCGCCACATCAACGGCACGGCGATCCTGTACGCGGACCAGGCGACCGAATCCATCCGGAAGGCATTGGCGGAAACCGAGCGGCGCCGGCGAAAGCAGCGCGCCCACAACGAGCGCCACGGCATCACGCCGAAGGGCGTGATGAAGCGCATCAAGGACCTGATCGACGGCGTGTACGACGCCGCCCAGGCGCAGGCCGCGCAGGACGAGGCGCGTTACGAAGTCATGTCGGAGAAGCAGATCGCGCGCGAGATCAAGCTGCTCGAGAAGAAGATGCTGCAGCACGCAAAGAACCTGGAGTTCGAGCAGGCTGCAGCGGCGCGCGACCGCCTTGCGGAACTGAAAAAAAGGATTTTCGGGGTCGAGGCGGCGGCAATTTGACCTTCGCCCGAAGGTGGGCGGCGGGCAAAGTGTTGTCATGCTGTGGAAGCTGCGCCTGCTTTTGTACCGGACCGACAAGGCCGTGGCTGCGTTCGCGCTGTTTTTCGCGCTGGTGGCCGGCTCGCTCGCGTTCGCGCTGACCATGGTGCACGCGGAGCGCGATGCGCACAGTGCCCGCACGCGCGAGTTCCATGCCCGCAGCATCGATTGCCTGGCGCGCAATGTGTACTACGAAGCGCGCGGCGAGTCGCTCGCCGGCCAGTACGCGGTCGCCGAGGTCACCATGAACCGCAAGGCGCACCCGCGCTTCCCGAGCACCGTCTGCGAGGTGGTGTACCAAAAGGAAGCGTTCTCATGGACCATGCTCGGCCCGCTCGACCCGCCTGTGGGGGAGCCGTGGCAGCGCGCGCTGAGGATCGCCGACGAGGTGTACTACCAGCGCCGCCCGGCGAAGATGCCCGGCGTGATCCACTTCCACGCCACCTACGTGCAGCCCGACTGGTCGAAGGACAAGGAGCGCGTGCGCGTCGCCCGCATCGGCAAGCACGTCTTCTACCGCTAACAGTAGAAGCGGATTCCCGGCTTCAATTCCTCGAATACCAGGTAGCGAGTGGCTTTCATCCCGAGCGCGCCGTAGGTGCCCTGCGCCGCAGCGTTGTCCCGGTCCACGTAGAGGCGGAAGCCGCACACGCCCGGATCGGCGGCAGCCAGGCCCTGCACGTGGCTATAGAGGCTGCGGTACACGCCGCGGCGGCGAGCCTCGGGCCGCACGTAGACGCTCTGGATCCACCAGAAATTGCCGTTCCTCCAGTCGCTCCATTCCTTGGTGATCATGAGCGATCCGACGAGCCGGCCGTCCTCTTCGGCGAGTACGTAGAACCCGGAATCCGGATTGGCCAGAAGCGCGCGTACCCCGGCCCCGATCACCTCGGGCAGGAGCTCTTTCTTTTCCGTCTCGCGCGCCATCGCGGCGTTGAAATCGACGAGAATCGCTGCGTCATCGGGCGTGGCCACCCGGATGCGCATCAGTACCTCGCGTTCCCGGGCGTCCTCGGGAACGGAATGGCGTCGCGCACGTTGGTGAGGCCGGTGGCGTAGGCGACGGTGCGCTCGAAGCCGAGACCGAACCCCGAATGCGGCACGGTGCCGTAGCGACGAAGGTCGCGATACCAGCCGAGGTTGTCCTTGTCGATTCCCACTTCGGCCATGCGCTCGTCGAGCCGATCGAGCCGTTCCTCGCGCTGGCTGCCGCCGATGATCTCGCCGATTCCCGGCGCGAGCACGTCCATCGCGGCAACCGTCCTGCCGTCGTCATTCAAGCGCATGTAAAACGCCTTGATGCCCTTCGGGTAGTTCATCACGATTACCGGCTTCTTCGCGTGCTTCTCGGTGAGGAAGCGCTCGTGCTCCGACTGCAGATCCACGCCCCATTTGACCGGGAACTCGAACTTTTCCTTCGACCGCTCGAGGACCGAGATGGCCTCGCCGTAATCCATGCGCGCGAACTCCGACTCGACAATGCCCTGCAGCTTGGCGACGATGCCTTTCTCCACCCGCTCGTCGAAAAACGCCATGTCTTCCGCCCGCTCTTTCAACAGGGCGGAAAAGATGGATTTCAAAAGCGATTCCGCGAGGTCCGCGTTGTCCGAAAGGTCCGCGAACGCGATCTCGGGCTCGATCATCCAGAACTCGGCGAGGTGGCGGCTGGTGTTCGAATTCTCGGCGCGGAACGTGGGGCCAAAGGTGTAGACCTTCGAGAGCGCAAGGCAGTAGGCTTCGACGTTGAGCTGGCCCGAGACGGTGAGGAAGGTCTCGCGGCCGAAGAAGTCCTTGGAGAAGTCGATCTTGTTCCCCTGGCGCGGAAGGTTCGCGAGATCGAGCGTTGAAACTCGGAAAAGCGCGCCGGCGCCCTCGGCATCGGCCGCGGTGATGATCGGTGTATTCACCCAGAAGAAGCCCTGCTCGTCGAAGAAGCGGTGGATCGCCTGGGCGAGCGTGTGGCGCACGCGCGTCACGGCGGCGATGACGTTGGTCCGGGGCCTGAGATGCGCCACTTCGCGCAGGAACTCGAACGTATGCGGCTTGGGCTGAATGGGATACGAGTCCGGGTCGTCGACCCAGCCGATGACCCGGATCGCGGTGGCCTGCATCTCGAAGGGCTGGCCTTTGGCGGGCGAGGGTACGATCGTGCCGGTCGCCTCGATAGCGCAGCCCGAGGTCACATGCAGCACCTCGCTCTCGTAGTTCGGCAGGTCCTTCGGCGCGACGACCTGCACCGGGTGGAACGAGGAGCCGTCCGAAACGTGGATGAAGGACAAGCCCGCTTTCGAGTCACGCCGCGTGCGCACCCAGCCCTTGAGAACCACGGTGCCGTCGCGCGGCGCGCGGCCGGCGAGGACGTCGGCACAGGAAGTCATAGTGTCGATGATATGACTATCATTGTGGAAGGGGCTGTGCCGGGCGTTGGAGGACCGGTGCCGTACCGGGTGAACGAATGTTCTTGAGATCAAGGATCGCGAGTTTCACCTTCGGCGCCTTCTTGGTGCTGAGCGTGGCGGACGGCAATGCCCAGCTCGCCGGCAAGGCTTCGCGGATAGGGTATCTGGACCAGGGATCGGCCGCGCGCAACACGGTCTACTTGAACGGGTTGCGACAGGGGCTGCGCGAGCTCGGTTGGGTGGAGGGCCAGAACATCACGATCGAGCCGCGCTTCGCCGAGGGGAACACCGCCCGGCTCCCGGCCCTCGCAGGTGAGCTCGCTCGCCTCAAGATGGATGTCATTGTTACGTCGACCACACCGGCGGCGCTCGCTGCAAAGCAAGCCACCACGACGATACCCATAGTGTTCGGGTTTGCTGCCGACCCGGTCGGAACCGGCATCGTCACGAGTCTCACACGGCCCGGAGGGAACGTCACGGGGTGGACTCACCTCGGTCTTGAACTCCGGGCCAAATACCTGGAGTTGCTGAAGGAGACCGTTCCGGCGGCCACTCGTTTCGGGGTCCTCTGGAATCCGGACAACCAGGTACACAAACCGTCGTTGCGAGTCATCGAAGCCGCCGCGCAGCGGCTCAATGTGCAGCTTCATCTGGCAGGCGTTAGGGACCCGAATGCCCTGGAGCCGAGCGTCTCGGAAATGGTGGCCAGCGGCGTCCAGGCCCTCGTCGTCTTTCCTGACGGGCTGTTCCTCGCTCAGACACCGCTGATCATCGCTCTCGCGGAGCGACACCGGCTGCCGACGATGTACGGTCTCAGAGAGTATGCCGATGTCGGCGGCCTGATGGCCTACGGGGCGAATCTGGTCGAGATGCAGCGGCAGCTGGGAGCGTCCCTGGTCGATAAGATTCTCAGGGGAGCCAACCCGGCGAACCTTCCGGTGTCGCAACCGACGAAGTTCGAGCTGGTCATCAACCTCAAGGCCGCCAAAGCGCTCGGCCTCACAATCCCGCCCGCGCTGCTAGTGCGGGCGGATCAGGTGATCGAACGATGACCGAGAAACAGCGGCGCAGCGGAGATCGGCCTTTCGCAGTGCTATTTATTTGCACCGGCAACATCTGCCGCTCGCCGACCGCGGAAGCGGTTCTGAAAAGCCTGTGTCTCAAGGTGGGCATCGGGCTGCGCATCGAGTCGGCGGGCCTGGGCCACTGGCACGTCGGCGATCCGCCCGACGAGCGGGCGCAGCGCCACGCCAGGATGCGCGGCTACGACTTGAGCGCGCAGCGCGCGCGGCAGGTCAGCATGCGGGACTTCGACGAGTTCGATCTCATCCTGGCGATGGACCGCGGGCACCTGCGCGCGCTCAAGCGCATGGCGCCGACGACCCAGCATCGCGCGAGGATCCGGCTCTTTGTCCGGGACTGCGATATGCCCGACCCGTACTATGGCGGCGCCGAGGGGTTCGAGCGCGTGCTCGATCTCGTCGAGGAGCACTGCCGCTTGCTGATCGAAGAACTGCGCGAGTCCTTGACCGGGCCTACTTCCTAGTCTCCACCTGCTGCAGTTCTTCCTCCTGCGGCGACGGCTTGGGCCGCTCGCGGCGCGGCCGGCCGAGCTGCTGTGGCGGTTCCTCGACCGGGAGCACCGGCGCCTTCGCCCGGTCGGTTTCGATCATGACGAGGCCGTCGCTCTCGAGCAGCGCCTTGGAATCGATCTTCGGCGGTGGCGGTTCCTCAACGCGCGGCGACGATTCCTCAACGCGCGGCGACGGTTCCTCAACCCGCGGCGACGGTTCCTCGACGCGCGGCGACGGTTCCTCGACCCGCTGCATGGACGGCGGGAGGGTCTGCTCGGCGTGCTGCTCTTCCTTGCGCGCGAGGGCTTCCCGGCGCTGGTCTTCGCGCAGTTGGTCCTCTTTCATGATGAGTGAGGGCGCGGTAGCCGGCCGCTCCTCGCGGCGCTCGCGCTGGCGGTCGCGCCGGTTGCGCCGGCCGCCGCGGCGCTCGCCTTCGCCATCGCGCAGCTGCTGCGGCTGTTGCGGCGGCCGCTGCTGTTGGGGCTGCTGCTGAGGCGGACGCGGCTGCCGCTGCTGCTGCTGAGGCTGGCCGTTGCGGCGCTGCTCGAGCCGGCCCTGCTGCTGGCGGTCGCGCTGCTCGTCGCGACCGCGGCCTTCGCGGCCGCGTTCGCGACCGCGATCGCGCCCATCGCCACGCTGCTGGTCGCCGCGGTCCCGGCGCTGCGGGTGATCGCGCCGCGGATGCTGGTCGCGCCGCGGCTGCTGCGCCGGCTGCGCGGCAGGCTGTGCGACGGGCTGCGGCTGCGGGGCCGGCACGGCCGGCTTGAACAGGCCGAACAGCCTCGTAAGGAAACCCGCTTCGGCGGCAGGCTGCGGCGCGGGCTGGGGTGCCGGTACCGGCTGCGGCCGGGGCAGCGACTGGTCCACCACCGGCGCCGGCTGGGCCGGCGTGATCGCCTTGACCACCGCTTCCTGGCGCTCCCGCTTGGTTTCTTCCTCGGCGCCCGGGGCCTTGGGCTCCTCGGGCTGCTCGACCAGCTCGTAGCTTGCCGGCACGTGCTCCATCAGGTTCAGCTCGTCATGCTTGAGGCGCTGCACCTTGTAGTGCGGCGTCTCGAGATGGGGGTTGGGCACCAGAATGATGTTCACTTTGAGGCGCGCCTCGAGCTTCTGGATCTCGCCGCGCTTCTCGTTCAGCAGGAACGACGACACGTCGACCGGGACCTGTGCGTGGACCGCGCCGGTGTTCTCCTTCATCGCTTCTTCCTGGACGATGCGCAGGACGTGGAGCGCCGTGGACTCGGTGCCGCGGATGAAGCCGGTGCCGCTGCAGCGCGGGCAGCTGATGTGCGCGGTCTCCTCGAGCGAAGCCTGCAGGCGCTGGCGCGAGAGCTCCATCAGGCCGAAGCGCGAGATCTTGCCGATCTGCACCCGCGCGCGGTCGTACTTGAGCGCATCACGCAGCCGGTTCTCCACCTCGCGCTGGTTGCGCTGGGACTCCATGTCGATGAAATCGATGACGATCAGCCCGCCGAGGTCGCGCAGCCGCAGCTGCCGGGCGACTTCCTCGGCGGCTTCGAGGTTGGTGCGGAACGCGGTCTCCTCGATGTCGCCGCCGCGCGTCGCGCGCGCGGAGTTGACGTCGATCGCCACGAGTGCCTCGGTATGGTCGATCACGATCGCGCCCCCGGAGGGCAGCGCGACCTGGCGCGAATACGCGCTCTCGATCTGGTGCTCGATCTGGAAGCGGGAGAAGAGCGGAACGTCGTCGCGGTAGAGCTTCACCTTGCCGACGTTGCCCGGCATCACGGTCTGCATGAACGCCTTCGCCTGCTCGTAGATTTCCTCGGTATCGATCAGGATCTCGCCGATATCGGGCTGGAAATAGTCGCGGATCGCGCGGATCACCAGGCTCGACTCGAGGTAGATGAGGAAGGGCTTCTTCGACTGGTCCTGCGAGGCGCTCTCGATCGCGCGCCAGAGCTGCAGCAGGTAGTTCAGGTCCCAGTTCAGCTCCTCCAGCGAGCGGCCGATCGCCGCGGTGCGGGCGATGACGCTCATGCCGTCCGCGACCTGGAGCTGGTCGAGCGTGTCGCGCAACTCGTTCCGGTCCTCGCCTTCGACCCGCCGCGATACCCCGCCGCCGCGCGGGTTGTTCGGCATGAGCACCAGATACCGCCCGGCCAAACTGATAAACGTCGTGAGCGCGGCCCCCTTGGTGCCGCGCTCGTCCTTCTCGACCTGGATGATCAGCTCCTGGCCTTCGCGCAGCGCATCCTGGATGCGGGCGCGGCCTACGTCGACGTCAGGCTTGAAATAGCTGCGGGAGACTTCCTTGAATGACAGGAACCCGTGCCGCTCCTCGCCGTAGTCGACGAATGCGGCCTCGAGGCTGGGCTCGATGCGGGTGATGATTCCTTTGTAGATATTGCTCTTGCGTTGCTCCCTTGATGCGGACTCGATGTCGAGGTCGACGAGCTTCTGTCCGTCGACGATCGCGACGCGCAGCTCTTCCTGCTGCGTCGCGTTAAACAACATGCGCTTCACTTTTTGTTCTCCTGCGCGCACAGGAGAGGGGTCTTAGGTCTCCGAAACTCTCCTCAGGGGATTGACTGGAAAAGAGATTCCTGCGCGCGCTGCTAGTAGTATCGCTACTTCCGGTGAGCGAAATTAACCAGCGCTTCAGGCCCGGCTGCGGCCGGGCAGGAGGCGGGTTGCAGGTTCCGGCACTGCCGGATGCCTGTGCCTCGCAACTCGAAGCGGCGGGAAGATCATACGGATAATGAATGACTTAAGCAAGGCCGCCGCGCCGCTCAGGGCGACCTGGGTCGAAGTCGGCGAGGAAAGCGAGGCGCAGCGCATCGACAACTTTTTACTGCGCGCGTTGAAGGGCGTCCCGAAGAGCCATGTCTACCGCGTGCTGCGCAGCGGGGAAGTACGCGTCAACAGCGGCCGGGTGAAGCCGAACTATCGGCTGCGCGCCGGAGACCGCATCCGGGTTCCCCCCATCAGGGTCTCGGACAAGAAGCCCGCTGCCAGACCTCATGAGTTCCCGATCGTGTACGAGGATGCCTCGATTCTCGTCATCGACAAGCCCGCCGGCGTCGCCGTCCACGGCGGAAGCGGCGTCAGCTTCGGGGTCATCGAGTCGTTGCGGGCGGCGCGTCCCCAGGCCAAGGTGCTGGAGCTTGCCCACAGGCTGGACCGCGATACCTCCGGGCTGCTCATCGTTGCGAAGAAGCGAACCGCGCTGGTCGAGCTGCACCGGATGCTCCGCGAGGGCGAAGTCGAAAAGGTATACCTCGCCGTGGTCAAGGGCGACTACAAGGGTCCGCAGGAGATCCGCGCCCCGCTGCATAAGTACGTCGCGGGTTCGGGTGAGCGGCGGGTTGCGGTCACAGAGCGCGGCAGGTCGGCGTTGACCCGCGTAAGAGTCCTTAAGCGGACCGCGGAGTTCAGCCTGCTGGAAGTGCGGCTCCTTACCGGCCGCACTCACCAGATCCGCGTACACCTGGCGCACGTCGGGCATCCGGTCGTCGGCGACGAAAAGTACGGCGGCGGCGCTGCAAAGCGGCTGCTCCTGCACGCGGCGAAACTGGCTTTTCGCCATCCGCTGACCGGCGGGCCGGTCCGGCTCGACTCGCCGATGCCGTCCGCAATGCAGGCGTTCCTGCCGTGAAATACCGCCTGCTCGTGTTCGACTGGGACGGAACCATCATCGACTCCGCCTCGACGATCGCAGAATGCATATGCGAGGCGAGCCGGGAACTCGGCCTCGAAATCCCCGAGCTCGAGCGCGCGCGCCACGTGATCGGGCTCGGGCTGCAAGACGCCATGCGGATCGTGGTCCCGAAGCTGCCGGCGCAGCGCTACCCGGAATTCGTCGCGAGCTACCGCAAGCACTTCACCGCGCGCAAGGACTCCATGCAGCTCTTCGCCGGCATGCGCGAGCTCCTGGAGAATTTGTCGAAGAAGCATCTGCTCGCGATCGCCACCGGCAAGAGCCGGCGCGGGCTCGACCGCGACATCGAGTTCCACGGCTTGAAGCCGTTGTTCGCGGCTTCGCGCTGTGCCGACGAGACCCACCCCAAGCCGCACCCGGCCATGTTGGTGGAGCTCATGGCCGACCTCGGTGTCGAAAGCGACGCCTCGCTCATGATCGGCGATACCTCGCACGACATGGAGATGGCGCGCGCCGCCAGTGTCGCTGCGCTTGCCGTGACCTACGGCGCGCACGCCGAGGACGGGCTGCGGGTTTGTGGCCCGCTCCGGTGCTTCTCGACGGTCGAAGAGCTGCAGGCATGGCTGAAGGCGAACGGCTGATCTGCGACAGCGCGGCGCTCACCGAAGCCGGGCGCGGCGTGCGTTTCGAAGTCGAGTACTTCGGCGAGCCGGCGCCAGCGTTCGTCGTGCGCAAGGATGGTGCCGTCCACGGCTACCTCAACCGCTGCGCCCACGTCGCGATGGAGCTCGACTGGCTGGAAGGCGTTTTTTTCGATGCCGACGGGCGCGATTTGCTATGCTCGACGCACGGCGCCACCTACGACGCTGCCACCGGCCGTTGCCTCGGCGGACCGTGCAACGGCAGCCCGCTCGTGAAACTGCGCCTCGAGGAGCGTAACGGCCGGGTCTATTTCATGGGATTCGAAGATGACTGAGAACAGTGGTCAATGGGAACGTGAGCTCGTCACCAAGCTCGCCACCGCGGCGCTCAAGGAGCAGCGCCGCGCGCGGCTGTGGGGCATTTTTTTCAAGCTCCTGACTTTCGCCTATGTGACGCTCGTCGTGCTCATGGCGGTGGACTGGAAGAGCGCCGACCTCGCGGGCGGCAAGAAGCATACCGCGATGGTCGAGGTGAACGGGCTCATTGCTCCCGGCACCGATGCGAGCGCGGAGAGGATAACGACCGCGCTGCAGGCCGCGTTCAAAGACAAGAACACCCAGGGCGTGGTGGTGCGCATCAACTCGCCCGGCGGCAGCCCGGTGCAGGCGCAGACCATCTACGACGAGATGAAGCGCTTGCGCAAGAAATATCCCGAGATTCCGCTGTACGCAGTGGTCGAGGACGTCTGCGCCTCGGGTGGCTACTTCGTCGCCGCAGGGGCGGACCAGATCTACGTCGGCAAGGCGAGCATCGTGGGCTCGATCGGGGTGCTGATGAACGGCTTCGGCTTCACCGGCCTGATGGAGAAGATCGGCATCGAGCGGCGCCTGGTCACCGCGGGCGAGAACAAGGGCATGCTCGATCCGTTCTCCCCCGTCGATCCGAAGGACACGGAGCACGTCAAGAAGCTGATGGGCGACATCCACCAGCAGTTCATCAACGTGGTGCGCGAGGGCCGCGGCAAGCGGCTCAAGGACTCGCCCGACATCTTCAGCGGGCTCATCTGGACCGGCGAGCGCAGCGTCGACCTCGG
>DATADT010000198.1:0-2671 GCA_036258355.1 Burkholderiales bacterium | reverse complement strand
CGTAGCAGTCCTTCACCTCCGGAACGATGACGCGCAGCCCGCGCACGTCGTAAAGCTCGGAGAAATCGAGCTGCTTGGTGCGCATCTTGTTCCAGATGGAATAGATGTGCTTCGGCCTGCCCGTAATCTGGGCCTTGACGTCGACCGCGCCGAGCTCGCGCGCGAGCGTGTCCACGGCGTTCGCAATGTAGCGCTCGCGCTCGAGGCGCTTCTCATCCAGCATCTGCGCGATGCGCTTATAAAGCTCGGGCTCGAGAAACCGGAACGACAGGTCCTCGAGCTCCCATTTCAGCTGCCACACCCCGAGGCGGTTGGCGAGCGGCGCGTAGATGTCCAGCGTCTCGCGTGCGTATGAAAGCTTTTCGGCGGAACTGCTCTTGGAGAAATAGCGCAGCGTCTGCGTCCGGCTCGCCAGCCGGATCAGCACGACGCGCACGTCTTCGACCATGCCGAGGACCATCTTGCGTAGCACCTCGTTCTGCTCGCGTGGCGTGCCTCGAGTGGCGACGCGAAGCTGATAGAGCTTCTCGACCCCGCCCGCGAGCGCGGCGACCTCGTCGCCGAAGGCGTCGCGCAGCTTCTCGATGCCCTGGAGGTACTTCGGCGAGGCGAACAGGATCCCGGCGGCGCGGCCTGGCGCGTCGAGCCCAATCGCCGCGACGCTCGCCGCGAGGCCGAGCGCGTGGCTCCACGCCGGCTCGCCGGTCGAGAGCCGCTGCCCGGCGTAGAGCGGCTCGGCGAACTCGAGCGCGCGGGCGATGAGGGCGCGCTCCGGCGCCGCGAGGCCGGCGGCGAGCGGCTCCAGGGCGCTCGCGCCCGGCTGCGGATGCAGCTGAACGACGGAAACCATGAGGTATTTTACGGGCCGTGGGCTGGCTGACGAACTGGCGCCGCCGCCGCGTGCTGCGAAGGCATCGCATCGACGATGCGCTGTGGCATGAGGCAACCGATCGTCTGCCGTTCATTCCGCAGACGCCGAAGCTGCGCAGCCTCGTGCTGCTCTTCCTCGCCGAGAAGCAGTTCAGCGGCGCGCACGGGCTCGAAGTGACCGACGCGATGCGGGTCTCGGTCGCCGCGCAGGCTTGCCTGCCGATCCTCGAGCTGGGCCTCGACTGGTACGCGGGCTTCAGCGGCATCGTGGTCTACCCCGGCGATTTCCGCGTGCGCCGCACCGAGACCGACGAGGACGGCGTGGTCCACGAATGGGATGACGAGCTCGCGGGCGAAGCGATGCCCGGTGGACCGGTGGTGCTGTCTTGGGACGCCACGGCCAACGATCCCGGGATCAACGTGGTGATCCACGAATTCGCGCACAAGCTCGACATGCTGAACGGCGAAGCCGACGGCGTGCCGCCGCTGCACGCCGGAATGGACCGGACCGCGTGGGCCGCTGCTTTCCGGGAAGCGTACGAAGGGTTTTGCGACGCGGTCGAGCGCGGCAAGGAGACATGGCTCGATCCCTACGCCGCCGAGCACCCCTCGGAGTTCTTCGCCGTGATCAGTGAGGCTTTTTTCGAGGACCCGGCGGAAACCCGCCGGCGCTATCCCGACGTCTACCACCAGCTCAAGCTGTTTTACCGCCAGGACCCGCTTTCCCGGTAATCGGGGCCTTGGGCCGCCGCGCCTCGCCCGGCTCCAGCACGAACGTGAACTCGAGCGCGTAGGAGCCGTCGGCGCGCCTCGCGTAGTCGCCGATCAGCGCCCGGGTCACGCCGAACTGGCTATCGGTTTCGAGGTGCGGATCCTCTGGGTCGTAAACCTGCGAGGCGACGGTTTTGAATCCGGGCTTGTAGATCAGGAAATGCAGGTGCGCGGGGCGCATGTTGTGCCTGCGCTGCGCGGCAAGCAGCGCGCCCGTCGGCCCGTCGGTCGGCACGGGGTAGCCGGCGGGCTTGACGCTGCGGAACGCAAACGAGCCGTCGCCGGCGGTAGTGAACCTGCCGCGCAGGTTCATCTCCGCCTGGGTCGGATCCTGGTTCTCGTAAAGGCCGACGGTCGAGGAGTGCCATACATCGACTTCGGCGCCCGCGACCGGTCTGCCCGCGGCGTCGCGCACCCAGCCTCTGAACTCGAGCGGCGCGCCGGGCGTCGGCGAGCGAAGCAGCGACGCGCCGTTCTCGCAGAACGGCGCGCCGTCGCGGAAGAACGGCCCGAGGTTGTTCGCCTGCGTCGGGTGCCGATTGTTGAGCAGGCACACGAGGTTGGAGACCCCGAGCGCGCCCGCGAGAAGCATCGCCTCGTTGTGGCTCGGCGTGGTCTTCTGACCGATCGCGTTGATGAGACCGATCGCCGCCTGGAACTCGGCCTCGCTGAGACGCACCTCGCGCACGAAAGCATGCAGGTGGGTGACCAGCGCCGCGAGGATCTCCTTGGTGCGCGCATCGGGCGTACGGTGCATCTCCTCGAGCACCTTCCGTGTGACGTCTTCCTGCTTTTCGATGATCATGAGACGAGCCTCCGCATAGCGTCCAGCGCCCGCCGCGCGCGATCCTGCGGGCTCATCGGGCGCGAAACTGGCACCTCGAGGCTCAGCGGCAGATCGGCCGGCAGCGCGCCGAGCAGGCGCTTGAGATCGAGCGCGCCGTCGCCCGGAAACAGCCGGTCGGAGCGCGCCTGGCGGATGATTTCCTGGATGTCGGTCGGCCGCCCGGGATGCGCGTCGCAGATCTGC
>DATADT010000197.1:0-2453 GCA_036258355.1 Burkholderiales bacterium | reverse complement strand
CGCGAGGCGACGAGCTTTTCGGCTTCGCCCGGGGCGGAAAGGTCCGACACCGTGCTCGCGCCGTCGAACGGCACGACGTCGTGCAAGATGAGCTCCTCGCCCGCAAGCTCGTGCGTGAGCTTGCGGCCGATCATTCCGGCCGCACCGATCACCAGGATCTTTCTCACCAGTCGGGATCCCACAGCCGCCACCACGGCACGTCCTTGCGGAGGCCTCCGGCCTTAAGGTAGCGACTGTCGGGGAAGTTGGTGCGCATCACGCGGTCGGCTGCATCGCGCAAGTCGTTCATGCCGAGGCGGTCGTAGGCGAGGACCAGCACGAATACCGCCTCTTCCAGGGCGGGCGCCTGCGGGTAGTGCTGGATGGCGTACTGGGCGCGGTTCGCCGCCGCGAGGTAGGCGCCGCGCTTCATGTAGTAGCGCGCGACATGCACCTCGTGCGAGGCGAGCGCGTTCACGAGGTAGCGCATGCGCAGCGTCGCGTCCGCCGCGTACCGCGAATCCGGAAAGCGCGTCACCACCTCCTTGAACGCGCCGAACGACTCGCGCGTCGACTTCGGGTCGCGGTCGCTCATGTCCGGCGTGGTGATCTGCGAGAGCATGCCGTACTGGTCGTTGAAGTTGACGAGGCCTTTCAGGTACCACGCATAGTCGACGCTGGAATGGTTGGGATACATCTTGATGAAGCGGTCGACCGCCGCGATCGCCAGCGCGCGCTCGCTGTCCTTCCAGTGCGCATAGGCGATCTCGAGCTGCGCCTGCTGGGCGAAGCGCCCGTACGGGTAGCGCGCCTCCAGCTTCTCGAGATAGCGGATCGCGCGCGGCCAGTCCTTGCTCGCCATGGCGTCCTTCGCCTCGCCGTACAGGCGCTGCGCCGACCAGCCGGCGGTCTCGTCCTGCAGGTCGCTCGCACAGCCGCCGACAAGCAGGGTCAGCGCGAGCGCAGCCAATAGAATTACGAAGCGCATGCGGGAAAAAAATTATAGCCAAGACTGGGACGCGGCCCTCGGCGCGTCGATGACCGAGAACGTGCCGCCCGGGCTGGGCGGTCTTCGGCTCGACCAGGCGCTCGTCCGGCTTTTTCCCCAGTACTCGCGCAACCGGCTGCAGGCGTGGCTCAAGTCCGGGCACATCACCGTCGACGGCAGGCGCCTTGCGCCGAGCCACGCGGTCACTGGCGGCGAGCGCGTCGCGCTGCGCCCGCCGCCCGCGCCGGACGCGGTGCCGCAGGCGCAGCGCATGCCGCTCAAGGTGGTGTTCGAGGACGACGCGCTGATCGTGATCGACAAGCCGGCGGGCCTGGTGGTGCACCCGGGAGCTGGTCAGCCCGACCGCACGCTGCTCAATGCGCTCCTCGCGCATGCGCCCGCGCTCGCGGCCGTGCCGCGCGCCGGGATCGTGCACCGGCTCGACAAGGACACGAGCGGCCTGCTCGTCGTGGCGAAAACCGTCGCGGCGCAGGCCGAGCTCGTAAAGCAGCTCGCTGCCCGCACCATGCGCCGCGTCTACCTCGCAGTAGTGCAGGGCGATCCGCCCGCGAGCGGCGTCATCGATGCGCCCGTCGGCCGCGACGCGCGCGTCCGCACCCGCATGACCGTCACTCACCGCGGCAAGCCCGCGCGCACCGCGTACCGGGTCCTCGAGCGCTACGGGCGCGCCGCGCTGGTTGAATGCCGCCTCGAGACCGGGCGCACCCACCAGATCCGCGTGCACTTCCAGCACCTGCGCTATCCGCTTGTCGGAGATGCGACCTACCGCCGCGGCACGCGCCACGGGGTCGCGTTCGCGCGGCAAGCGCTTCACGCCACCGAGCTCACGCTCGTTCATCCGACGACGCGCGAGGTGATGTCCTGGAAGTCGCCCTTGCCGCGCGACATGAAGCGGCTTGTGCAGACGCTGCGCGATGATCACGCCTGACTGGGCGGCGCCGCCGCGTGTCCGGAGCTTCGTTACCACGCGGGAGTTCGGCGACCTGAAAGACGCCGCGGTCAGGGAGAAGCTGCGGTCGCTGCTTCCCGCCGACCCGGCCTGGCTCCAGCAGGTGCACGGTGCGCGGGTGATAAACCTCGATGCCGATTCCGGGCGCGAGGGCGACGCGGCCTTCAGCCGACAAAAGGAGCGCGTGTGCGTGGTGCAGATGGCCGACTGCATGCCGGTGCTCCTCGCCGACGAAGCGGGCACGACGGTTGCGGCTGCGCACGCGGGGTGGCGTGGACTCGCCGGAGGCGTACTGGAGGCGACGGTAGCCGCGATGCGGATTCCCGGGCACAAGATGCTCGCCTGGCTCGGACCGGCTATCGGGGCGCGCGCCTATGAAGTCGGCGAAGACGTCCTGCAGGCATTCCGCGGCCATGAAGCCGCGTTCTCGCCCGCTCGCCCCGGGCACTGGCTGCTCGACTTGTATGCCGTCGCCCGCCAGCGTTTGAGCGCGGCGGGCGTGACGCGGATCTTCGG
>DATADT010000196.1:0-1525 GCA_036258355.1 Burkholderiales bacterium | reverse complement strand
CCGGCATGCGTGAGGAAGCGCAGCCGCGTCATGCGCATGAGCGCGCTCGAGGCCACGTTGCAGACGGCGAGCGTGCGCTCCTGGCCGAGCGACTGGGCGTGCTTGAGCGCCGAGAGCGTGTCGGCCGTCTCGCCGGATTGCGAGATCACGACCACCAGGGCGCTCGCGTCCGGCACGCTCGCGCGGTAACGATACTCGCTCGCGATCTCGACGTTGCACGGGACGCCGGCGAGCTCTTCGACCCAGAAACGCGCCACCAGCCCCGCGTAGTAGCTCGTGCCGCACGCGAGGATCAGGACCGACTTCACCCCTTGGAGATCCGGGGCTGTTGCGCCGAAGAGCGCCGGGCCGATCGCCGCGACTCCCTCCAGCGTATCGGCCACCGCTCGCGGCTGCTCGAAGATCTCCTTCTGCATGAAGTGCCGGTACGGCCCGAGCTCGGCGGCGGCGCCGTCGGTCTTTACCGTGCGCAGCTCCCGGGTCACCACGCGTCCATCCGCACCCACGACCGACCATCCGCGGTCGTTGATCGCCACGACGTCGCCTTCCTCGAGGTAGGCGATGCGATCGGTCGTTCCGGCGAGCGCGAGCGCGTCGGACGCGACGAAGTGCTCGTTCTGCCCGACCCCGACGACGAGCGGGCTGCCGGCGCGCGCGCCCACCACGATGCCGGGGTCCTTCTTCGACACCACGGCGATGGCGTACGCGCCTTTCAGGCGGCGCGCGGCGCGGCGCACGGCGTCCCGGAGATCGCCCTGGTGGAGACTGTGAACGAGGTGCGCGATGACCTCGGTGTCGGTCTGGCTCGCGAAGCGGTAGCCCAGCGCCTGCAGCTCGGAGCGCAGCTCGTCGTGGTTCTCGATGATGCCGTTGTGCACGACCGCGATCTCGCCGCGCGACACGATCGGATGGGCGTTCTCGGTCGCGGGCGCTCCGTGCGTCGCCCAGCGGGTATGGGCGATGCCGGTCTCGCCGGAGGTTTTCTCCGTCTTCGCGGCCAGATCGTCCACTCGCGAGACGGTGCGAACCAGGTCGAGATGCTCCTGGTTCACCAGGGCGAGCCCGCACGAGTCGTAGCCGCGATACTCGAGGCGCCGCAGGCCCTCGATCAGCACCGGAACGATGTCGCGCCGCGCTGCCGCGCCTACGATGCCGCACATTCGATCAGTCCTTCTTCCTCGGCCGTTTCCAGGCCGGGATGGAAACCTGCCGCGCGCGCGCCACGGTGAGCTGGCCCGCGGGCGTGTCCTTGTTGATGGTGGAGCCGGCGCCGATGTAGGAGCCGCGCGCAATGCGCACCGGCGCGACCAGGGTGGCATCCGAGCCGATGAAGCAGTCGTCCTCGATCACCGTGCGGTGTTTGGCGGCGCCGTCGTAGTTGCAGGTAATGGTGCCCGCACCGACGTTCACCCGGGCTCCGATCTCGCTGTCGCCCAGATAGGCAAGGTGATTCGCCTTGGAGCCAGCACCGATGCGGCTTGCCTTGAGTTCGACGAAGGCGCCGATGTGCACCTCCTCGCCGAGC
>DATADT010000195.1:0-3361 GCA_036258355.1 Burkholderiales bacterium | reverse complement strand
TAGGCCTTCCGGTTGCACTCGACGGCCTGCTCTACAACTGCGCGGCGCTGGTGTGCCAGGGACGGCTCGCGGGCGTGGTGCCGAAGACCTACCTGCCCAACTACCGCGAGTTCTACGAAGGCCGGCAGTTCACGCCGGGCGACACCGCACGCCAGAAGGAAATCCGGCTTGCCGGGCAGCCGGCGCCGTTTGGGACGGATCTCCTGTTTCGTTTTCCCGGGTTGAGAGGCTTTGTCCTGCATGTGGAGATCTGCGAGGATCTGTGGGTCCCCACCCCGCCCTCCTCGTTCGCCGCGCTCGCCGGCGCGACGGTGATCGCGAACCTCTCGGCGTCCAACGTGGTGATCGGCAAGGAGGGCTATCGCCACCAGCTCGTCGGCAACCAGTCGGCCCGTTGCCTCGCCGCCTACCTCTACAGCGCCGCGGGCTTCGGCGAATCGACCACCGATCTCGCCTGGGACGGCCATGCGCTCATCTACGAGAACGGCACGCTCGTTGGCGAGTCGCGGCGCTTCGCCGACGCGCCGCAGCTCGCCGTGGCCGACATCGACCTCGAGCGGCTGCTCGCCGACCGCATGCGCCAGAACACCTTCGGCGCCGCAGCCGTGCGTAATTCGAGCGAAGTGGGGAAGTTCCGGAATATCGAAGTCGACCTGCAAGCGCCCGGGGGCCGACTTCTGCTGGAACGAAGGATCGAGCGGCTACCGTACGTGCCGAGCGACCCGCGCACGCGCGATGCGCGCTGCGAAGAGGTGTACCGCATCCAGGTGCAGGGACTGGTGACGCGCATGCGCGCCACCGGCACCAAGCGCCTGGTGATCGGGGTCTCGGGCGGCCTCGACTCGACGCAGGCGCTCATCGTCTGCGCGCGCGCGATGGACGAGCTCAAGCTCCCGCGCACCCACATCCTTGCCTACACCATGCCGGGATTCGCGACCTCGACGCGTACGAAGAGCCAGGCCTGGCAGCTCATGAGGGCAGTCGGCGCCACCGCCGAGGAGATCGACATCCGGCCCTCCTGCCTGCAGATGCTGAAGGACCTCGGCCATGCGTACGCCAGGGGCAAGAAGGTCTACGACATCACCTTCGAGAACGTGCAGGCGGGCGAGCGCACGAGCCACCTTTTCCGGCTCGCGAACATGCACGGCGGCATGGTGGTCGGAACGGGCGACCTCTCGGAGCTCGCGCTCGGCTGGGCGACCTACGGCGTCGGCGACCACATGTCGCATTACAACGTGAACGCAAGCGTGCCGAAGACGCTCATCCAGTTCCTGATCGGCTGGGTGGCGGAGTCGGACGAGTTCGGCGCCGACGTGAAGCGCGCCCTGCGTCGGGTGCTCGAGACCGAGATCACCCCGGAGCTCGTGCCTGGCCGGCAGTCGAGCGAGGCGACCGTCGGGCCCTACGAGCTGCAGGACTTCAACCTCTACTACATCCTTCGCTTCGGCTACTCGCCGGCGAAGGTGGCGTTCCTCGCCTGGCACGCCTGGCGCGCCAAGTACAAGCTGCCGGCGATCCGCAAGTGGCTCGGCGTATTCCTCAAGCGCTTTTTCCAGAACCAGTTCAAGCGCAGCGCGATTCCGAACGCGCCCAAGGTCGGCTCGGGCGGCTCGCTTTCGCCGCGCGGCGACTGGCGCGCGCCATCGGACGGCAGTCCGAATGCCTGGCTTGCGGACCTGAAGCGAGTCCCGACCCGCTAGGCCCTTGCTTTTCGCACCGGCGCGGCGCGTAATGCTGCTCCCGCCATCCTAGAGGAGGAGAGCGATCATGAAACCATATTGGGCCGCGGCTGCTCTTGTCGTCTCATTTACCGCGCTCGCGCAGACTGCTCCGCCGCTTCCGTCCGCGCCGCCGGAAAGCGTCGGCATGTCCTCGCAGCGCCTGGCGCGGATCAGCGCCGCGCTGAAGAAGGAGGTCGCCGACGGCAGCTTCCGCGGCGCCGTGGTGATGGTGGCGAGGAAGGGCAAGCTCGTCTACCAGGATGCGGTCGGCATGCAGACCGCCGACGCGCCGATGCGCCCGGACACCGTGTTCCGCATCTACTCGATGACCAAGCCGCTGGTTTCCGTCGCCGCGATGATCCTGGTCGAGGACGGCCGCATCCAGCTCACCGACCCGGTCGGGAAATTCCTGCAGGGCTTCGATAAGATGCAGGTGAGCGTCGCCAGCAAGGCCGCCGAAGGCACGGCCTACAACATGGTCGCAGCCGAGCGGCCGATGACGGTGCAGGATCTCCTGCGCCACACCGCGGGCCTCGCCTACGGCGAAATCACGCAGAACGCGCCGGTGAAGGAAGGCCTCGAAAAGGCCGGGGTGTACCGCAAGGACCTGGACTATGAGGCGCGCGGCATGACGGCGTCCGAGCAGGTCGAGCGGCTCGTCAAGGTACCGCTCGCCTTCCATCCGGGGACGACCTGGCATTACAGCCTTGCCTCCGACGTCCTCGGCCGCGTGATCGAGGCGGCCTCGGGCAAGCGCCTCGGCGAGTTCCTGCAGGAACGCCTGTTCCGGCCGCTCAGGATGCGCGATACGGGGTTCTCCGTACCGCAGGCGAAGATGGCGCGGCTCGCCGAGCCGCTCGAGACCGACCGCTTCTCCGGACGGCCCAACAAGCTGATCGACGTCTCTGCTCCGCCGGCGAACGACTCGGGCGGCGCGGGCGCGGTTTCGACCGCCGGCGACTACCTGCGCTTCTCGCAGATGCTGCTGAACGGCGGCGCGCTCGACGGCGCGCGCGTCATGAGCCGCACCACGGTGCGCCTGATGACATCGGACCACCTGGGCAATTTCATCAACCAGCCGCAGCAGCCCGGCGAGCTCCTACTCGGCACGAAGGGCTACACTTTCGGGCTGGGTTTCGCGGTGCGCCAGGGCGACGGCGTCGGCGGCGTGCCGGGCTCGGCAGGCGAGTTCATGTGGGCGGGCTACGCGGGCACTTATTTCTTCGTCGACCCGAAGGAGCAGCTGACCGCCGTGCTGATGACCCAGGCGCCGAGCCCGAACCGCGCTTATTTCCGCAGGATGCTCAAGCAGCTCGTCTACCAGTCGATCGTGGACTGAGGAGTTCCGACCGGTAGTGAATCGAGGCGCCGAGCTCGCGGACCACTTCCGCGGGCTCGCGCGCCGCGCGTCCAGGGCCCGCCCTGTCGAGCAGCATCACGTGACGGCGCGGAAGGCGAGCATGCGCCCGACCTTGGCCGAAGCCCCGATGTAGAACCCCGCCTCGCGGGGCGCCGAAGTGCGCGGGTTGCGGAAGGTGCCGAACACCATGTCCCAGAGCGGCAGGTCGGAATAGTTCCAGCGGTGGATATCCCGGCCGTGGTGGATGCCGTGGCTTTCGGGCCGCTGCACGAGGTAGCCG
>DATADT010000194.1:0-1642 GCA_036258355.1 Burkholderiales bacterium | reverse complement strand
CTGCCGCCGCACCGCGTTTCACGCCTCGGCGTGGGACGCACTTTCCAGGTGACGGCCACCTTCGGCTCCATGAGCGTGCGCGAGAACGTGCAGACCGCGCTTCTCTCGCACCATGGGCGGAACTACTCGATGTGGACCCGCACGCGGGCGTTCTTCATCAAGGAGGCGGAAGCCCTTCTCGACCGCGTCGGCATGCGCAGTCAGGCCGACCGGTCGTGCGCCGTACTCGCCTATGGCGACCTCAAGCGCGTGGAGCTCGCAATGGCGCTCGCGAACGAGCCCCGCCTTCTCCTCATGGACGAGCCGACCGCGGGAATGGCCCCGGAAGAGCGCGGCGCGCTGATGGAGCTTGCCGAGGCGCTCGCACGCCATGACCGGATCGCGGTGCTTTTCACCGAGCACGACATGAGCGTGGTATTCGGCTTCGCGAGCCGGGTCATCGTCATGCACCTGGGGGAAATCATCGCTCAGGGCTCGCCCGAGGTGGTGCGCGCGAACGCGCGCGTACGGGACGTGTACCTTGGCGATGCTTGAGGTGCGCGGCCTGAAAGCCGGGTACGGCCGGGCGCAAGTACTGTTCGACATCGACCTCGACGTCGCCCAAGGCGAAGTCGTCGCGCTTCTCGGCCGCAACGCGGCCGGCAAGTCGACGACGCTGAAGGCAATCATGGGCCTCGTGCCACCCCTTTCCGGCGAGATTGTTTTCGACGGCAGGCCCATCAGGAGCCTCGAGCCTTACGAAATAGCGCGCCTCGGCCTGGGCTACGTGCCCGAGGATCGGCGTATCTTCACGGACCTGACCGTAATCGAGAACCTCGAAGTCGCCCGCCAGCCGCCGCGCGGCGCCGCGCCGCCGTGGACCGAAGAGAGGCTGTTTACGCTCTTTCCGGCGCTCGCGCCCTTGCGCGAGCGCCGCGGCGCGCGCATGTCGGGCGGCGAGCAGCAGATGCTTTGCATTGCGCGCACCTTGGCGGGCAACCCCTCCGCCATCCTTCTGGACGAGCCTTCTGAAGGGCTCGCCCCGCTCGTGGTGGCGCAGGTGGCGGAGGCCATCCGGGAAATCAGGCGCGCCGGCGTGGCGGTCCTGTTGGCCGAGCAGAGCCGGCATTTCACCGACCGGGTCGCCGATCGGGCGTACGTGCTGGAGAAAGGCGTAATCGGTCGAGGATGATCAATTCAGAATGAGCCGCGGCCTGCTTCTTACGCTCACCGAGCCGCCGCCGGCGATGGAGGAGGAGTTCAACGCCTGGTACGACAGCGAGCACATACCTGAGCGCCTAGCGATCCCCGGCTTCCGCTCGGCGCGTCGCTGGGTGTGCAATGGAACCTACCTCGCCACCTATGAGCTGGATTCACCTGAAGTACTTCAATCAAAGCCCTACCTGGAAAAGTTTCGCAACCAGACGCCGTGGTCGCGCCGCTGCCTGGGCAAATGTCTGACGTTCAAGCGCTGGGCGTGCACACAGGTCGAGCCTGGCGACGCGGACCCGCATGGCGCGGCGGTGGCCATGGCGTTCACACACAAGCCGGAAAGGTTTTCGGCAGTACTGCAATCACGGCGGTTCGCCGCCGAATCGGGCGAAGCGATTTTTCTCTACGAGCTCTCCGACCCGCGACAGCAAAGCGAGGATGTTTACCGCCT
>DATADT010000193.1:0-3441 GCA_036258355.1 Burkholderiales bacterium | reverse complement strand
TGGCCGCGAGCCGGACAAGAAAGAGTCCACCGTGACGCGCAGCAAGCCGCCCGCGACGCCCGCCGAAACGAAGCCCACCGAGCTCGGCTCCAAGGACGACTTCCAGCTCTCGCAGGCGATCGCCTTCCTCAAGGGCGAGCCCGTGAAGACGCAATCGCCGACGGTCGCACAGACCGAAGCGCCGAAGCCCAAGCCGACCAACTAGGTTGTTACTTTGCGAAGCGGGTTCACCGCGTCCTACTGAACGACCAGCAGCTTCTCCGCTACAGCCGGCACATTCTGCTGGCTGAAATCGGCATCGACGGCCAGGAGAAGCTTCGAGCGGCAAGCGTGTTGATCGTAGGCGCCGGCGGGCTGGGGTGCCCGGCAGCGCTCTACCTGGCCGCGGCCGGCATCGGCCGACTTACCCTCGCCGACTCCGACAAGGTCGAGCTCACCAACCTTCAGCGCCAAATTCTGTACCGCGCCGACTCGGTTGGCGCGGTGAAGGTCGAGGCGGCGAAGCAGTCCTTGAACGCCGTCAATCCCGAGGTCGAAGTCGTTCCGGTACCGAAACGGCTGGATTCTGCGAGCCTCGCCCCGCTGGTTTCGGAAGCTGATGTGGTCCTCGACTGCACCGACAACTTCGCCACTCGCCACGCGATCAACCGCGCCTGCGTGCAGCATGCGAAGCCGCTCGTCTCCGGTGCGGCAATCCGCTTCGACGGACAGCTCATGGTCTTCGACCTTAGAAAGAAGGACGCCGCCTGCTACGCGTGCCTCTTCCCGGAGGACGCGGAGGTGGAAGAGGTGCAGTGCTCGACGATGGGCGTGTTCGCGCCGCTCACCGGTGTGATCGGCGCTTCGCAGGCGATGGAGGCGATCAAGCTTCTCGTCGGCGTGGGTGAATCGCTGAACGGCAAACTTCAAGTCATGGACGCCAAGATCGCCGAGTGGCGCACCGTGCGCGTGAAGAAAGACCCCGCCTGCGCAGTTTGTACTAAGCGAGAAGATAGCGCCGCTGGGCGCTGAAGCTCTCGCTCGGCTTCTTGACGAAGCCGCTCTTCGCGTACTGGTGCAGGCAGCCGAGCGCGTAGCGCAGGAGCGCGCCGGCGCGGCCGGCGGCATCGCCGTCGGAGCCGACGCGCAACGACTGCTTGAGCGTGGACTCGAAGCGCTCGAAGAACTGGTTCATGCGCGCCTGCAGCCGCTCGTGCTCGCCGACGAGCGCGTCGCCCGTCATCACGCGCACCATGCCGGGGTTCTTCTCGGCGAAGGCGAGCAGCATCTCGACCAGCTTTTCGCACTGCCGGTGCCCGTCGGCCTCGTCGGCGGCGATCTGGTTGGCGAGGGTAAAAACCGAGCTCTCGATGAACTCGATCAGGCCCTCGTACATCTGCGCTTTCGAGGCGAAGTGGCGGTAGAGCGCGGCCTCCGAGACGCCGAGCTTCTCGGCGAGCGCGGCGGTGGTGATCCTCTCCCACTTCGGCGCCTCGAGCATGTGCGCGAGGGCCTTCAGGATCTCCAGCCGGCGTTCGCCTTTGGCGCGGGGCATCGAGGACCGATTGTAGGGATCAGGGCCGGATTCTACGCGGCAGTTCGGTGACCGAGGAAACGCGCAGGTCGACGTAAGGTACGCGCCGCCCGGCCGGACTCACCCAAACCGTTGACATGCCAAGGCGATGCGCCGCGCGCAGGTTGTCAAGGATGTCGTCGATCAGCGCGCAGCGGTGGGGGTCGAGGTCGTGGTTGCGCAGCAGGCGGTGAAAGCCCCCTGCATGCGGCTTGCCGCGGTAGCCGGTGTCCTCGATGGTGTAGACGGCGTCGAAGAAGCGGCGCAGCCGGATCGCGCGCAGCACTTCCTCGACGTAGTGCCGCGGCGCATTGGAGAACACTAGCCGCGTGCCGCCCAGGCGCGCGAGCGCGTGGCGCACCGCGTTCTCATGCACCACCATGTCGGCGAGCTCGGGGAAGACGTGGGTCTCGGCGAGGAAGTGGCGCGGGTCGGTGCCGTGGTGTCGCATGAGCCCGCGCAGCGTCGTGCCGTAGCGCAGCCAGAACTCGCGCCGCATGCGGTCGGCGCCTTCGTCGTCGACCCCGAACTGCTTCTTCAGGAACTCCCGGATCTGCGTGTGCATCGACGGGAAGATGTGCACCCGCGCGTCGTGCAACGTGTTGTCGAGGTCGAAGATCCACACCCGCCGGGAGGGCGGCAGCCTCGAAATCCTCACGAGCTATTTGCTGCGAATCAGCGTGCCGACGCCCTGGTCGGTGAGCACTTCGAGGAGGAGCGCGTGCGGCACGCGCCCGTCGATGATGTGCACGCTCTTTACGCCGTTGCGTGATGCGTCGAGCGCCGAGCCGATCTTCGGCAGCATGCCGCCCGAGATCACGCCTTTCGCGACCAACTCGTCGATCTTCTTCGGCGTGAGCCCGGTGAGGAGCTTGCCGTCCTTGTCCAGGACGCCCGGGGTGTTCGTGAGCACGACGAGCTTCTCGGCGCGCAGCACTTCGGCGAGCTTGCCAGCGACGAGATCGGCGTTGATGTTGTAAGTCGTGCCGTCGCGTCCAGTGCCGATCGGTGCCACCACCGGGATGAAGCCGCCGGCCTCGAGCGCCACGATCACCGCGGGGTCGATCGACTCGATCTCGCCCACCTGCCCGAGGTCGACCCTGCCGTTCTCCTTCGTCGGCAGGGTCATCTTTTTCGCGCGGATAAAGGCGCCGTCCTGGCCGGTGAGGCCGACCGCCTTGCCCCCCGACTGATTAATGAGCTCGACCACTTCCTTGTTTACCTGGCCGCCGAGCACCATCTCGACCACGTCCATGGTTTCGGGGTCGGTGACCCGCATACCCTGGACGAACTCGCCTTTCTTGCCCAGCCGCGCGAGGAGCTGCTCGATCTGCGGCCCGCCGCCGTGCACCACGACCGGGTTCATCCCCACGAGCTTGAGCAGCACGACGTCGTGCGCGAACGAGCTCTTGAGCAGCTCGTCCGTCATGGCGTTGCCGCCATACTTGATGACGATGGTCTTGCCGTGGAAGCGCTGGATGTAGGGCAGCGCTTCGGCCAGGACGCGCGCCTTTTCGGCGGCCTCCGGAGAATGATGGAGAGGGGCGTTCATCGGAACGCCCCCCATACTACAGAAAAAGCTACTGGATCGAGATCTGCTTGCGCTGGGTGGCCGCTTTCTTGGGCAGCCTCAGCTCGAGCACGCCGTCCTTGAACTTGGCTTCAGCCTTGCTCTCGTCCATTTCCTGCGGCAGCGTGAAGGTGCGCGAAACCTTGCCGTAGACGCGCTCGGTATGCAGCACGCGCTCGTCCTGCGAGGCTTCCTTTTCCTTCTTTACCTCGGCGGCAAGCGTGACCTGCGCGCCGTCGATCGTGACCTGGATGTCTTCCTTCTTCACGCCGGGCAGCTCGGCGGTGACGGTGTAGGCGCCATTGCTCTCGGCGACATC
>DATADT010000192.1:0-5839 GCA_036258355.1 Burkholderiales bacterium | reverse complement strand
CCGTACCCGAGGTACGGCATGATGATGACTTTATCGGGGTGTGTCAGTCGCGCAGGACGAGCGCCGAGAGCAGCCAAGACACGAGGCTGAAGACGATGGCGCCGAACACGCCGGCCCAGAAGCCGCCGACGTTGAAGCCCTCGAGCCAGCTTCCCACCATCCAGAAGAGCAGGCCGTTCAGCACGAAGATGAAAAGCCCGAGCGTGAGGATCGTCACGGGAAGCGTGAGCAGCATGAGCACCGGCCGCACGATCGCGTTCACCAGGCCGAGGACGAGCGCCGCGAGCAGCGCGGACTCGAAGCTCGACACGCTGATCGAGGGCATGAGGTAGGCGACCGCGATCAACGCCACGGTGTTGATGAGCCAGACGAGGAGCAGCCTCAGGATCACGGCTGCGCAGAGTAGAACAGGTTGGTCAGGCTCTTGATATCGAGGCGCGCGAAGCGCGTGTAGCCCGCCCGGCGCACCAGCGCCTCGGTCGCCGCCGGGCCGAGGCAGGTTCCCAGTCCCGGCCCGCCGCGCGCGAGCGACTGCGTCATGCAGTGGAACACGCTGAAGCCGTAGAACGTCGCCGCCACCGGGTTGCGGTTGTCCTCCAGCCGGTCGGCGGCCTTCGGCTCCACGATGAAGAGCGTGCCGTCGGGCTTGAGGAGCGCGCGGATCCCTTCCAGCGTCTTCACCGGCTCGGCCAGGTCGTGCAGCGCGTCGCAGAGCGTTATGAAGTCAAAACGCGAAGCTTTTTCGATCGAAAAGACATCACCCACTCGGAGGTCGATGTTGGCTCCTCCGGCTGAAGCCTTGGCCCGGCGGATCGATTCGGCGTCGGGATCGATGCCGATGATCTCGGCCTTCGGGAACGCTCTGGCGAGTGCGATGCACACGCGCCCCGAGCCGCAGCCGACGTCGAGCGCGCGCCCGCCGGCGCGCAGCCGCTCGGCGGCCTGCGGCACCGACTTCATCCAGTAGTCGGTGAAGCGGGCCTCGTACTGCCCGCCGTTGATGAGCTCGAGCGCTTCCACGCATTCCGGGCCGAAGTCCTCGAAGCGCACGCCGCCGCCTTCGGCGAAGGCGCGCGCCACGTCCGGGGCGACCCGCATCAGCGGCGGCACCATGGCGAACAGGCCGCCGACGAAGTGGTCGGTGTCTTCCGAGGCGAGGAAGTAGGCGTGCTCCTCGGGGAGCGCGTAGGTCTCGCGCGACGCGTCGTAGTCGAGGTAGCCCGCGGCCACCATCCCCTTGAGCCATTCTTCGACGTAACGGGGTTTCAAACCGGAAAGCTTTGCGACGTCGGAGGCGGGCAGGGATCCTTTGCCCTGAAGCGTGCGAAAGAGGCCCGTCTTGATGCCCACGTAGACCATGCCCGCGGTCATGGCGCCCGCCATGTCGCGGAACACCCTGTCAAGCGCCTGCTTCGCCTTCTCTTTGTCTACTCCCACAGCCCCTTCGGCATGGGAAGGCCCGCGTAGTCGGCCTCGGTCAGCGGCCCGTCCGCCTTGATGCCGAGGCGCTCCAGCACGGCGATGATCTGGCGTGCGTGCTGCGCTGAATGCCAGGTGCAGCGCTCGAGCAGCTCGTGCAGCGGGCGCTCCCCGTAATAGGTCTTCACCGTCTGGCGGCACGACTTGTCGGCGAGGCCGACCCACCAGCGCTCGAGCCGGTTCTCGATCCGTTTTCCGTATTCGCGGATCTTGTCGGTCGAGACCACGTCGGCGGGCGGAGGCGCGTTGTAGATGGAGGTCAGGTCGCCGACGCCGTTCTCGACCGCCTGGAGGAAGGCGTCCGGGATCTGGTAGATGTGGTACGCGAGGTCGCGGATGCTGCGGTCGCGGCTCTCGACCGCGCGCTCGCCGAGCTGCGCGGCGGGAAGCTGGCGCGCATGCCGCTGCGCCGCGCGCAGGACGTGGAGCCATTTCCGTATCAGCGCCTCGGGCGACAGGCGCGCCTGCTCGAACCTGCGCCCGATGAAGCGCGACACGTCCTCGAGCGCCTGCGCGAACACGAACTCGCCGCCGCGCACCACGACCGGCACGGTCTTCACGCCGAAAGCGAGGAGATCGCGCATCGCCTCCGGACGCGCCGAGACGTCGATCGACTCGAAGGCCACGCCCTGCTGCGCGAGGTATTCCTTCACCTTGACGCAGCTCGAGCAGCCGGGACGCCAGTACACCTTGAGGTCGGGATTCATGGGGCGACCGTCACTCCTTTCACGGCGTGCTTCTCGATCGTCTTCGCTACCAGTCCGGAGCGCTTGATGTCGGCGATGAACTCGCTCAGGTATTTTGCGCCGGCTGCCCGCGACTTGCCCGTCCCGGCGGCCTGCTGCACGCCGGTCACCTGGCCCTCGAGCACGCGCGAGCCCGCCAGCTTCTCGGCGTCGGAGACCAGCCGGGGTTTCAGGCCGGCAAGAACTTCAAGGCGGTCCTGGATGAACAACTGATACGAAGCATCAATGCCCTCAGCCCGCACGAGTTTCGCATGCTTGAGCGTGCGGCTGAGATAGAGGTCATAGGCGCTGCGCGCCGACACGGCGATGTGCACGCCTTCGCGGTCGACCTCGGCGATGCTGCGGATCGGCGAGCCCGCCGGCACGAGGAAGGTGACCGGGATCTCGAGGTAGGCGCTGGTGAACGCGATCTCGGCTGCGCGCTGCGGCTCGGCGCCGAGGAAGGCGACGTCGCATTTGCCGTCGCGCACGCCGTCGGCGAGCTGGCCTGCCTGCGCGAACTTCACGAACTCAACCGGCACGCCCAACCGCCTGCCGAGCTCGCGGGCGAGGTCGGGCGCGATGCCGCGCGGCGCGCCGTCGGGCGCGTCCTTGAGCACGAGCAGGAAGTTGCCGTAGTTGAGGCCCACGCGGAGCTTGCCGCCCGGGGCAAGCTCGGAGCGCGCGACCGCCGCGGCTTCGGATGTCATCGTCGTGAGGCTCCGGTCATTCCCAGCGGTAGCGGCTAGCTCCCTCGGCGCTCATCGAGCGCAGGATCCCGCCCGAATCATAGGCGAACGTGACCTGTGCCGACCTCTCGCGCCAGAAATTCCTGTCGTACGGCAGCATGCAGACCGTCCTGCCGTTCGCCCGGTCGTCGGTGCAGTACTTGGCGTAGCCGCTCGCGGCGAGCGCCTGGTGGATCTCGGCGACCGGCCTGCCGTAGGGAACGCGCGCGGCCAGCGCCTTCATCGCGGCGCGGTCCATGTGCGGCCAGCTCGAGCTCATCACCGCTTGCGCGGGCGTGACGCAGCCGCAAACCGCGGTGCTGTAGAGCGACGCCCCGGCGGCGGCGCCTGCGGCCAGGACTGCGGCGATCGCGGCCGCCTGGGCCTTCACTTGCGCGGCTCGACGAGCGGCACGAAGTCGTATTCCCCGATGCCCTGCAGGACGAGGAACGTGGCCGAGGTTTCGCCGCCGTTGGTGACGAGGTGCGGGCGCCGGGCGCGCGCGGTGTAGGTCTGGCCGGGCCTGAGCCGCACTTCTTCCTTCGGGTCCTGGAGGAAGATCCTGAGCTCGCCCTCGAGCACGTAGAACGTGTCCTGCACGTTGCTGTGGTAGTGCCAGGGCACCTTTTGCGTCTTCGAGATCTGCAGCTCGGTGATGCGGAAGCCGGGGCGCGCGGCGTGCTCGGCGCGGCGCTCGACCTCGTAGAGCGGGCGGTCGTCCGTCACGGCGTTGATCATAGCTCTCCTGTTCCCTTGAAAAACGTGTAGCAGAACACGCCGTCGTCTTCGGCGGTGCGGTAGAGCGCGCGAATGCCTTCGTCGAAGCGCTCGGCGGAGATCAATCCGGCCTTGATCGCGTTCGCGCGCACGCCCTCGATCATCGCGGTGAAGGTCTTGCGCGTAAAGCCCTCGACGAGGCGCGGGCGGCTCGAGTCCACGTACACCATGCGGGGCGAGACGCGCACGTTGTGCAGCTCCGCCCGCATCAGCAGGGGATAGAGTTCGCGGCCAATGTTGGCGTTGCCGCCCGCGGCGCGCTGCAGCTCCACCTGGCAGCGGATCGCGTCATGCGCGGCGTCGCTGTCTGGGTAAAAGTACGTGGAGCCGTGATCGCCCTCGATTACCGTCATCGTTCCGCCGGGTTTGAGGAACGCCTTAAGGCGCTCGAGCGCCTCGAGCGGCCGCGACAGGTGCTCGAGGACAAAGCAGACGAACACATGGTCGAACGATGCGCGCTCGAAGGGCAAGGCGAAGATGTCGGCCTGCTGGAAGCGCACGTTGGCGAGGCCGGCCGCCTCGACCTTCGCCTTTGCCGCGGCGAGCGAGGCCGCAACGGTGTCCACTGAGACGATGTGCGCGCCCGGGCTGCGGCGCGCGAGCGTCACGGTCTGCGCGCCCACGCCGCAGCCCGCCTCGAGCACGACGCTGCCCTCCGGGTAGGCGGTGTCCGAGTGCAGCAGGTCCACGAGCGCGTCGGCCTGGTCCTGCAGGCGCACGTTCGCGCGCCGGCCGTAGCCGTGGACGTATTCGGGCTTCATCGGAAGGTCACGTCGGCGATCCAGTTGCGCCTGCGCCGCGCGAGGCGGGCCCCGGTGTCTTCGCGGTCGAAGCTCGCAGGCGCGCGGCGTAGCAGCGATTCGGCGACTCCTTCGAATGCGTTCACGCTCACCACGGCGTAGAGCTGCCCGACGATCCTGCAGGTGACCACCGGCACTATGCCGCAGCGCGAGCAGATGTGGAACTCGGCGGTTCGCGTGCCGAACGCACACTTGCTCACGCGCCCGGGGTCCTCGACCGCGACTTCGAGCCTGCCCTTGGGATTGGACGTCCACACTCCGCCGTGCTTGGTACAGAAAGAGCAGGTGCAGGCGCGCGCCGGGATCTCGGCCGGGTCGGGGTCCCAGGTTAGCGAGAAGCGGATGTTCCCGCAGTGGCAGCCGCCGCGGATGATCATCGGGCCCGGCTGCGCCGCTTGCGCAGTTCCTTCGCTATCGAAGCGGGCATCTCGCGGCAGCCGCAGGCTTTCGCGTGCGCCGCATGCCAGCGCACGCGCTCTTCAAGCGTGGGCCGCGGCGGCATGGGGTGCTTGCGGTGCCAGCTCGCGTTCATGGCGCCCCTGAGAGCATGAACGCGATTATCGCCAACGGGAGCTGCTTGCCGAAGTCCCCTTTTTTCGTCCGCGCCGGGGCGCTATCTCACTTTCTGGCGCACCGTGCCCGGTCGGAAGTCCTCCGTGAGGTGGAAAACGAGCGCCGGCACCATGTCGTCGCGGACATCCGAATCGCGCATCGTTGTGCTCACGCCCTGCCGGGCGGAAACCTCGACGCGCCCCACCTGCCTCGTCGCCCAGGCCGAGCTGCTCCACACAGCTGCGCCGGTGCGGGTCTCCACCAGCCTGCTCGCGATGTCGCCCCGGATGTCGCTGCGCGCGCTGCCTTCGAGCTTGGACATGCTCGTGACATTGATGTTGGTCTTCGGCTCGGAGTACGCGATCTCGCCCAGAAAGATGGCGTCCACGCCATGCTTCGCGCCGATGTTCTTCAGCGCTTCGGGGTCGAGCTGCCGGCTGCCCACCACAGCAAGCAGCGCTTCGCGGCTGCCTAGCTCCACAAGGCGCGTCCCCGGCTGTGCCGCATGGATGCGCGCCTGGAACTCACGCGTCGCCCGCGCGTTGACGGCAGGGGTGTAATTGGACGAGAACTCGACGACGCCGATCGTCCCGTAGTCTTTCAGCTCCATGCGCGGCGGCACGGGCACCAGAACCGTGCTCGAGCATCCCCAAAGCGTAGCGAGCGACAGCAGCGTGCATCCTGCGGTCCTGCGCATATGACACCCTCCCTTTGCCGCGAAGCCTACACCCTGGGAGGCGCGGTCGCCGTGAAGGAAGGCCGGGCGGCGATGCGGTCG
>DATADT010000191.1:0-4766 GCA_036258355.1 Burkholderiales bacterium | reverse complement strand
TTCTTGATTCTGGCGATGGTCGGTTTTGCCGCCCACGGACAGGAATACCCGAACAAACCCATCCGCATGCTGGTGCCATTCGCGCCCGGCGGAGCGGTCGACACTACGGCGCGCGTGCTCGCGCAAGCAATGCAGCAGCGGGTGAACTGGCAGTTCGTGGTGGAGAACAGGCCCGGCGGGAACGGCTTCATCGCCACGACCGCGGCTGCGAAGAGCGCGCCGGACGGCTATACGCTGCTGATGGCGCACACGGGCGAATTCGCGGTGAACCCGGCAATCTTCGACAACGTCCCCTACGACCTCGAGCGCGACTTCGTCGCGATCACCATGGTGAGCGACGCGCCGATGCTGTACCTCGCCACTGCTAAGGCGCCGTTCAACACCTTCCAGGAGCTTGTCGCGCAGGCCAAGGCGAAACCCGGCTCGATCACGTACGGCTCGGCGGGCAACGGCAGCATCAACCACCTCGCGGGCGAATGGCTGGCGCAGGCGGCCGGGATCGAGCTGGTGCACGTGCCCTACAAGGGCGGCGCGCCCGCCGCAGCGGCGGTGGCGGCCGGTGACGTCCACTTCGGCGTGATGGCCGCGCCCGGCGCCATACCCCACATCAAGTCGGGGCGCGGCAAGGTGATCGGCATCACTACGGCGAAGAAATCGCCGCTCGACCCGTCGTGGGCCACGCCACGCGACGCCGGCATCCCGGACCTCGACGCTTCCATCTGGGTGGGCCTATTCGCGCCGAAGGGCACGCCCCAGCCAATCGTCGATCGCCTGAACAAGGAAGTGCGCGAGACGCTGAAGCTGCCCGACGTGCAGAAACGCTTCATCGAGAGCGCCGGCGGCGAAGCGGTCGGCATGTCGCAACAGGAATTCCTGGCGCGCATCAAGGCCGACGCCGAGCGCTACAAGCGGGTGGTGCAGAAGGCGGGCGTCAAGCCGGGCTGAAAATCGAGGTCAGATCCGATCTCTACCGCGTCGCACGAAACGCTTTCGCCTGCTCCACTTCAAGGCGGCTCGAATCCGCGTTGCGCGCGAGGGTGACGAGCCTGCCGTAGTAATCCGCCGCCTTGGCGCGGTTGCGCGCCATCTCCGCGGCCCTCGCCGCCCCGTAGTAGCCGCGCAGCCGGTTGCGCGCTTCGTGCAGCGACGTCTCGAACTCCTTCAGCGCGGCAGCTGGCTCGCCCAGCTCGAGCAGCATCTCGCCGAGGAGCTCACGCATCGGCCAGAGGCGATTTTCCATCGCCACGTGCTTTTCGCTCGCGTCCTCGCGGTCGGCGGCCGCGCGCATGAGATTCACCGCCTCGCCGCGCCGCCCTTCGAGCAACGCGAGCCAGGCGCTGGCGGCAAGCCGCTGGATCTCGACCTGCTCGGTCCAGTATTCGTCGTCGCTCTTCTTGAGCTCGTCGCGCAGCGCTGCGAGCCGCTCGATCTCGGCGCGCGCGCTTTTCGCGTCCTTGAGCCTCAAGTGACCCATCGCCCGCGTGAAGTGCGTGATCGCGTCAGCGGCGGGGGAGCTCACATGAACGTCAAGCGCCGCTGCTTCCTTCCATGCGCCCCGCTCGATCGCGTAGCGGGCGGGTATCGCGGCATGGCCAGTGTGCACGGTCAATGCCGCGGCGGTGGGCGTGCGCTGCTCGATGGGTCCGGCCGCTTTCTGGAGCTCGCGCGACGTTTCCAGGAGGCGCAGCGCCTTGCGGTCCTGCCCCATCTGGAGATGCGCGTAGACCATGAAATCGATGGCGTGGACGTAGCCCTTGGCGGCGCTGACGGCGAGCAGGTTCGACTTGATCGAGTCCTCCCACAAGCCGAGCATGGAGTAGATGTGCGACGGCATGTGCAGCGCGTGCGCTGAAGAGGGCGCCGTGGCGCCGTATTGGTCCGCGGCCGCCTTGCCCTTCTCGGCGAGCGCCGGGAAGTCGTAGCTGTGCACGAGGTAATGAAGCGCGCCGGGATGCTCGCGATGCTTCTCCAGCACCCGCTCGCAGATCCGCGCTGCCTTGATGTGTCGGGTATATGTCTTGTCCGCCGGCAATACCATGATCGCTTCATTTAGCGCGAGCGCGTAAAAAACGGCCGCCTCGGGGTCTTCTGGATAACGCTGGTAGAGCGCTTCCATCGCTTTCTCGTAGGCAAGGGTGCGGTCGCGGTGGGAAGTGGTCTGCCAATCCTTGTAGAAGTGGTCGAGCGCCGCGATGAAGTCGCGCTCGCGCGGCGTCTTCGCGCCCGCCGCTTTCGCCTTCTCGATGTGCGCTGCGCCGGCCTTCATCGCGGCCGGTGCCGGCGCGCCGACGAGCGGGTTGCCGCGCACGCCGAAGGCGAGCGCCCAGTAGGCGATCGCGCAGTCGGGGTGCGTCGTGAGGATCTCGCTGAAGGCCTTGTTCGAAAGCGGAAACGCGAAGTTGTGCATGAGCGCGATCGCCCGGTCGAACCGCGGCTGCGGCTCCGCCCCGCAGGACGTCGGGAAGTGCACGTCGCCCAGCTTCTCGGCGGGGTGCGCATGATTCGTGGCGCCGGCGGCGGCGTGGATGAAGCAGGCTGCGATGACGATGAGACCCGGTATACGCATTGGCGGTCTCCCTGTCGATGAATGGTCGCGAATTAAGGATATCGCCTGTGACCCCGATTTCCTAGCCTTCGAAGAACTCCTTGACCTTGTCGAACCAGCCCTTGGCGCGCGGGTTATGGCGCGCGCTATCCTCGGAGCTGATGGCCTCGAACTCGCGCAGGAGCTGACGCTGGCGCTCGGTGAGGCTTACCGGCGTCTCGACCACGACGTGGCAGAAGAGGTCGCCGGGGAACTGGCTGCGCACGCCCTTGATGCCTTTGCCCTTGAGGCGGAAGGTCTTGCCGGTCTGGGTCTCGGCTGGGACTCGGATCTTGGCCGAGCCATCGAGCGTCGGGATCGAGATCTCGCCGCCGAGCGCGGCGGTGGTGATCGAGATCGGCATCTCGCAATGCAGGTCGTCCTGGTCGCGCTGGAACACCGGGTGCGGCTTGATGTGGACCTGGACGTAGAGGTCGCCCGGCGGTCCACCGTTTACGCCCGGCTCGCCTTCGCCTGACAGGCGCACGCGGTCGCCCTCGTCGACGCCGGCGGGGATCTTCACCGCGAGCGTCTTCTGCAGCTTTACACGACCGGTGCCGGCGCAGGTGCCGCACGGGTGCGGAATGATGCTGCCGCTGCCGTGGCAGCGCGGGCAGGTCTGGGCGATGGAGAACGGGCCTTGCGAGACGCGCACCTGCCCGGCGCCGCGGCAGGCCGGGCAGGTGGACGGCTGCGTCCCCGGGCGCGCGCCGCTGCCTTTGCAGGCGTCGCACATGGCCGCGGCTGGGATGCGAATCTTCGTCTCGAAGCCGTGCGCCGCCTGCTCCAGCGTGAGCTCCATGTTGTAGCGCAGGTCGGCGCCGCGGAACACGGTGGAGCGGCCGGCGCGCCCGCCGCCGAAGATGTCGCTGAAGATGTCGCTGAAGATGTCGCCGAAGCCCGGGCCGTGCCCGGCGGCGTGCGAATCGACCCCGGCGTGCCCGAACTGGTCGTACGCGGCGCGCTTGCTCGCGTCGGCGAGGACCTCGTAGGCTTCCTTGCACTCCTTGAAGCGCTCCTCGGCCTTCGGGTTGTCGGGGTTGCGGTCCGGATGCCACTTCATGGCGTGCTTCCGGTACGCCTTCTTGATGTCCTCCTCGGTGGCGTCCCGGTTGACTCCGAGCACTTCGTAGTAGTCGCGCTTCGCCATGCTCCAGTCCGATAGCAAACGGGCCGCGTCGTGCTACCGCGGCCCGCTGCGTTCTTTCTGCTCAGACATCAACTGCCCGTCTTCTTGTCCTTCACCTCGGTGAACTCGGCGTCGACGACAGTCTCGTCCTTCTTCGCGCCTTGCGCCTGTCCGGCTTCACCCTGCGCCTGCTCTTGGCCGGCCTGGGCCTTTGCCTGTTGCTCGGCGTACATCTTCTGGCCGAGCGTCTGGGCGGCCTGAGCGAGCGCCTGGGCTTTCGCCTCGATCTCGGACTTGTCCTCGGACTTGAGCACGCCCTCGGTGTCCTTGATCGCGGCCTCGATCTTTTCCTTCTCGCCCGCGTCGAGCTTGTCGCCGTACTCCTTCACCGACTTCCTGACCGAATGTACCAGCGCCTCGGCCTGGTTGCGGGCGTTGACGAGCTCGAGGGTCTTCCGGTCCTCCTCGGCGTGCGCCTCGGCGTCCTTCACCATGCGCTGGATCTCGGCCTCGGTGAGGCCGGAGCTCGCCTGGATCTTGATCTTGTTTTCCTTGGCGGTCGCCTTGTCCTTGGCCGACACGTGCAGGATGCCGTTCGCGTCGATGTCGAACGTCACCTCGATCTGCGGCATGCCGCGCGGCGCGGGCGGGATGTCGGTGAGGTTGAACTGGCCGAGCGACTTGTTGCCCGCGGCCATGTCGCGCTCGCCCTGCAGGACGTGGATCGTCACCGCGTTCTGGTTGTCGTCGGCGGTCGAGAACACCTGCTGAGCCTTGGTCGGGATCGTGGTGTTCTTCTGGATGAGCTTGGTCATCACGCCACCGAGGGTCTCGATGCCCAGGGAGAGCGGCGTCACGTCGAGAAGCAGCACGTCCTTGACGTCGCCCTTCAGCACGCCCGCCTGGATGGCGGCGCCGATCGCGACCGCTTCATCCGGGTTCACGTCCTTCCTCGGCTCCTTGCCGAAGAACTCGCGCACCTTGTCGATCACCTTGGGCATGCGCGTCTGGCCGCCGACCAGGATCACGTCGGCGATGTCGCTCCCCTTGACG
>DATADT010000190.1:0-5406 GCA_036258355.1 Burkholderiales bacterium | reverse complement strand
GCCCGGGCACAAGCTCGAGGGCGCGAGCATCGTCGACAAGGTCTGCTTCTTCCCCACCGCCAAGGGCGGCATCGCCGCCGGCTGGGCGTTCTACGACATCAAGTGGAAGAAAATCGCGCCGAAAGCGTTCATTTTCGGGGTGACGAATCCCGTGATGGTGCAGGGCGCGATCTTTGCCGGCATCCCCATCACCGCGGGCTGGACGCCGCACCCGCGCGGCGTAGTGAAGACCGGCGACCGGGTGCGCGTCGACCCTGCGCGGAGGATGATAGAGGTCTTATGAGAAAGCTTATTTTCATCCTGCTGCTCGCCGGCTGCGCGAGCTTCGACGGCCGGGGCCTCGTTCCCGGGGAATCGACCGTGGCCGAGGTCGAAAAGGCGATGGGGCGGGCGGCCGAAAAGCGCCCTGGCGCCAACGGCGAGACGGTTTACTACTACCCGCACCTGCCCTGGGGCTACGCCACGTATGCCGCGCGCATCGGCGGCGACGGCAAGCTCGTCGGGGTCGAGCAGCGCCTGACCGAGGAGAACATCGGCCGGCTCAAGCCCGGCGCGACGCGCGCCGACGAAGTGCGCGACCTGCTCGGCCCGCCGTACGAGCCGATGAAGCAGGCGCGCACGGGCAAGGAGATCTGGACCTACCCGATGCGCATCGCGGGCTATCCGAGGCCCAAATGGTTTCTCGTGCACATCTCGCCCGACGGCGTCGTGAGCGAGACTTACCTCATCGACGATCCGCAATACAACCGGCACGGGATCAACGGAGGCGCGAGTCCGCCGTGAGCGCCGACCCCTTCGAAGAGCTGCGGCAGCAGATGATCGCGGTGATCGCCGCCCAGGCGGTGTTTTCGGCCGGCGAGACGGGCAAGGCGGCAATCGCGCCGCGCGTGCTTGAAGCGATGGCGAAGCTGCCGCGGCACGATTTCGTGCCCGCCGAGATACGCCCTTATGCGTACGCCGACAGCCCGCTGCCCATCGGCTGCAGCAAGACGATCTCGCAGCCCTTCATCGTGGCGCTGATGACCGATCTGCTCGATCTCAAGCCCGAGGACCGGGTGCTCGAGGTCGGCACCGGGCTCGGCTACCACGCAGCCATCCTTTCCGCGCTCGTGCAGCGCGTGTACAGCGTAGAGTTCATTGAGGAGCTCGCGCAGCAGGCAAAGCAGCGGCTCTCGCGGCAGCACTGCGCAAACGTCGAGCTGCGGCTGGGAAACGGCTACTACGGCTGGCCCGAGCACGCGCCGTTCGACAAGGTGATGGTCGCTGCCGGGGCGGAGCTCGTACCGCCGCCGCTCCTTCAGCAGCTCAAGCCCGGCGGTCGCATGGTCATCCCGACCGGATTGCCGGACTCGCAGCAGCTCACCCTGGTGGAAAAGGATGCCGGCGGCCGGATCAAGATGAAGGAGATCCTGCGCGTGCGCTTCTCCCTTCTCGAGGGCGAGCCGGCCTAGGCGAGGAGCTTGCGCAGCTCCGTCTTCAGCACCTTGCCGTAGTTGTTCTTCGGCAGCGCCTCGACAAAGCGGTACTCGCGCGGCCGCTTGAAGCGCGCGATGTTGTCGAGGCAGAGCTTTTCAAGATCAGCCGGGGAGACGGCGTTCTTGCGGACAACAAAAGCAATGACTTCTTCTCCCCACTCGGGATGCGTGCGGCCGACGACCGAGCATTCGGCTACCGCGGGGTGGCGCAGCAGCACCTCCTCGATCTCGCGCGGATAGATGTTCGCGCCGCCGGAGATGATCATGTCCTTGGAGCGGTCCCTGATCGTGAGGAAGCCCTCCGCGTCCATGGACCCGACATCTCCGGTGTGCAGCCAGCCACCGCGGAGCGCCTTCGCGGTGGCGTCCGGGTTCTTCCAATAGCCCTTCATCACGCAGTCGGAGCGCGTCACGATCTCGCCGGCCTCGCCGGCCGGCAGCTCGTTGTCGTTCTCGTCGAAGATCTTCACTTCGCAGCCCGTGCGCGGCAGGCCGCAGCTGTCGAGATGCTGTCTTTTCTCGTGAAAGATCTGGGGCAGGCCCGTGATCGTCATCGGCGCCTCCCCCTGGCCGAAGAGCTGGAACAGGCGCGGGCCGAAGAGCTCGATGGCGCGCAGGCAGTCGGCGACGTACATGGGCGCGCCGCCGTACGTGATCGTCTTCAGGTTGTGCGGCGTGCGCGCCGCCGGGCTCGCCATCAGCCGCACGATCATGGTCGGCGCGGCGAAGAACGAGGCGTTCGGCCAGTGGTCGAGCAGCTGGAAAATCTCGGAGGGCTCGAAGTGCCCGCTCTCCGGGATCACGTTGACCGCACCGGCGGCAAAGTGGGGCAGGCCGTAGAGCCCCGAGCCGTGCGAGAGCGGTGCGGGATGCAGTGCCGTGTCGCCCGGGTGCAGCTTGTCGATGTCGGCGAAGTAGGCGTTCGTCTGGAACAGCATGTTCCGGTGCGTGAGCATGGCGCCCTTCGGCACGCCGGTCGTGCCGCTCGTATAGAAGAGCCACGCGACATCGTCGGGCTCGACGTCCGCGGGCGGCGCCTCGCTGTCGCCGAGCGCTTCTTCCGGTGCGATGCCGGAGGGCACTGAGGATTGCAGGTCGGGCGTGGCGAAGCAGACCTTCGCGCCCGAGTTCTCCAGGATGTAGGCGAACTCCTTCGGGTGCAGCTTCGCGTTCATCGGCACGGCCGTGAGCCCCGCGTGCCAGCAGCCGAACAGCACTTCGTAGAACTCCGGGCAGTTCCTCATCGCGAGCGCAACCCGGTCTTGCTTTTTCAAGGAGAACTTTTGAACGAAACCAGCAGCATGGCGTGCTACGCGCGAAGCCATCTCCCGATAACTGCGCACCGGCCGTTTGCCGACCGCGAGCGCGGGCCGCTCAGGCAGCCAGCGGGCGCTTCGCAGCAGCAGATGAACCAGATTCATGCAGCGAGAAAAGCTCTCTTGCATTCGCCGCCGTCTCGGCGGCAACTTGCTCCGCCGGGCGGCCGAGTGCGCGCGCCACGGCGTGGAGGATATGCGGCAGGAAGGCGGGCTCGTTGCGCCGCGCCTTGGGCTGCGGCCGCAGGTCACGCGGCGTGAGATAGGGCGCGTCGGTCTCGAGCAGCAGCCGGTCTTTCGGAATTTCCCTGACCAGCTCGAGCAGGTGCTTTCCCCGGCGCTCGTCGCAGATCCAGCCGGTAATCCCGATGTACAAGCCGAGGTCGAGGTGCGCCTTGAGTTCTTCCCGTTCCCCGGTGAAGCAGTGCGCCACTGCCTTTTCGGGTTTGAAAGAACCCAGTATGTGAGAAAACCGGGGATGCGCATCCCGTGAATGCAGAAAAAGCGGCTTGCCCGATTCGATGCCAAGCTCGACCTGCGCCACGAACCACTTCTCCTGATCCGGATGCGGCGAGTAGTTGCGGTTGAAGTCGAGGCCGCATTCGCCGATCGCGACACAACGTGGATGCTTCGCAAGCTGCCGAAGGTCCGTGATCGTTTGCGGCGTGCAGTCGCGCGCGTGATGCGGGTGCACACCGGCGGTGGCGTAGAGCACGCCGGGATGGGAATCGGCGAGCAGGGCTGCGTCGCGCGATTCTTCGACCGTGGTCCCGGTCACGATGATCTGCGCCACCCCGACGCGCCGCGCGCGCGCGAGCACCTCGTCGAGATCCGAGGCGAACGCGAAATGGGTGAGGTTGGCGCCAATGTCGACGAGCTGCATGCGCGGAGTATACGAGACCGATACAAAGCGTTGCGATTCTGAAAACCGCCGGAAACCGCCCGGGACTACGCTCGCGCTTCGCAATAATTCACTTGGAGCGCAACATGCAATACCGAGCACTTGTGGTATTTCTGTTTTCTCTCCTGCTCGCCGCGGCGCAGGTCCGGGCCGGCGAAGTGGAGCGCTGGAACCGCGTCGCGACCGACGCCGCCGTCGCCCAGGAGCTCGACCCTCTCAACGAGTCGCGCATTTTCGCGATCATGCATGCGTCGATCCACGACGCCCTGAACTCGATCGATCGGCGCTACGAGACCTACCAGGCCCGCGCTGCCGCCGCGCCGGGCGCTTCGCCGGAGGCTGCGGTCGCAGCCGCAGCTCACGCCTCGCTCATGGAGCTGATGCCGGCGCGCAAGGCCGCATTCGAAGCGGCGCTCACCGAGACGCTGGCGGAAGTGAAGGACAAGCAGGCCGCCGCAAGCGGGCTGCAGGCTGGCCGGCAGGCGGCCGTGATGAACCTCGCCAAGCGACGCGACGATGGCGCGAGCCGCAATGTCGTGTACAACCCCGGAAAGAGGGCCGGGGAATACCGGCCGACGCCGCCCGACTTCACGCCTGGTGCGTTCGCTCAGTGGGGCATGATTCGGCCCTTCGTCCTCACCTCGGCTTCGCAATTCCGTCCTGTGCCACCGCTCGACCCGAAGAGCGCCCGCGCACGCGCAGAGATCGAGGAAGTGCGCGTCATCGGCGGCGAGAAATCCGCGCTGCGCACCGCCGAGCAGGGCGAGATCTCGCGCTACTGGTACGAGAGCTCGCCGCAGGGCTGGAACCGCATCGCCCGTGTCGTCGCGGCCGACCGCGGTCTCGATGAGTGGGAAAGCGCGCGCCTGATGGCGCTCGTGAACTTCGCCATGGCCGACGGCTTCATCGGCGGCTTCGAAGCGAAATACCACTACAAGTACTGGCGGCCTGCGACTGCCATCCGGGCAAACGGCAATGCTGAGTGGCTGCCCGACCTGTGGACGCCGCCCGTTCCCGACTATCCCTCGACCCACACGGTGCTTGGCGCAGCCGCCGCCGCGGTGCTGGCCCGCTACTTCGGCACCGACTTCGTCTCCTTCTCGATGACGAGCGGGGTACCTTACGCTGGGATCACGCGGAAATTCTGGAGCTTCTCCGAGGCGGCGCGCGAAAACGGCGCCTCCCGCATCCTCGCCGGCATCCACTTCGCCACCGCGGTTCAGGCGGGCTACGAGCAGGGCGATCGGATCGGCGTGTGGACGTACGAGCGCGCGCTGCGCCCGCTTCCCCCGCACTAGGGAACTACGAGTCCTGCGCGAGCCTGCCCACCTCGCGCAGCGCCCGCTCGTGGCGTTCGTCCCAGACCTGCCCGACGGAGAGGCGCATGCAGTTGCGGTAGCGCTGCGACGCCGAGAACATCGGGCCGGGGGCGATGGTGATGCCGCGCTCGAGCAGCCGGTCGAAGAGCCCAACCGAATCGCAGCCTTTCGGCAGCTCGACCCAGATGATGTAGGCGCCGGCGGGGCGCGTGACCCGCGTGCCGCGCGGGAAGGACTCGGCGATCACGCCGCGTGCGATGTCGACCTGCGACTCGAAGCGCCGGCGAAGCTGCCGCAGCGAGCGCTCGTAGCCGCCCGACTCCAGCATCTCGGCGACCGCGAGCTCGACGAGCTCGTTCTGCCCGCCGGTGGACATGAACTTGAGCATGCGCACC
>DATADT010000189.1:0-3314 GCA_036258355.1 Burkholderiales bacterium | reverse complement strand
GCACTACCCGGGCATGACCGAGAACGCCATCCGCAAGATCGTCGAAGAGGCGCGCTCGCAGTGGCAGATCCTCGACTACGTCGTGATCCACCGCTACGGCGACCTCCAGCCGGGCGACCAGATCGTGCTCGTGGCGATCGCAGCCTCGCACCGCGGCGATGCCTTCGCCGCCTGCCAGTTCATCATGGATTACCTGAAGACCCGGGCGCCGTTCTGGAAGAAGGAGCACTATCCGGAGGGGTCGCGCTGGGTCGACGCGCGCGACTCGGACGATCAGGCCACCGAGCGCTGGCGCAGCCTCAAGCAGCAACCTGCACTGAAGCCCTGAGCTCGTTGAGCTCGGCTTCGACCAGGGTCTCCTTCTCGAGAAGCTTTTGCGCCCAGCGCTCGAGCGTCGCCTTCTCGCGCGAAAGAATGCCGAGCGCCTTTTCATAGCAAGCCTTGACGATCTCGCGCACGGCGACGTCGATCTCGCGCGCGGTCTCCTCGCTGTACTCGCGGTGGCCTTGCGGCAGCGGACCGCCGAGGAACGGCGGGCGGGGCTCCTCGTAGGCGACGTGTCCCAGGCTCTTGACCATGCCGTAGCGCATCACCATGCTGCGAGCGATGTCGGTCACCTTGGAGAGGTCGTCGTGTGCCCCGGTCGAGAGGTGCCCGAACACGACTTCCTCGGCGGCGCGGCCGCCGAGGAGCACCGCCATCTTGTTCTCGAGCTCCTCGCGCGTCATGAGAAAACGGTCCTCGGTCGGGCGCTGGATGGTGTAGCCGAGCGCCCCCACGCCGCGCGGGATGATCGACACCTTGTGCACCGGGTCGGTCCCGGGCAGCGCCATCGCCACCATCGCATGGCCGAGCTCGTGGTGCGCCACCACGCGGCGCTCGGTGGCATTGAGCACGCGGTTCCTCTTTTCCAGGCCAGCGATGATGCGCTCCACCGCTTCGTTGAAATCGCGCATCGACACCCCCTCGGCGCCGCGCCGCGTGGCGAGCAGCGCCGCCTCGTTGATCAGGTTGGCGAGGTCGGCGCCGGTAAAGCCCGGAGTGAGCGCCGCGACCTGCTCCAGGTTCACATCCTTTTCAAGTTTTACTTTCTTGGAGTGAACGGCAAGGATCTGGATGCGGCCGGGCTTGTCGGGCCGGTCGACCAGCACCTGGCGGTCGAAGCGCCCGGCGCGCAGCAGCGCGGGGTCGAGGATCTCGGGGCGGTTGGTCGCCGCCAGCAGCACGAGCCCCGTCGACGGGTCGAAGCCGTCGAGCTCGACCAGGAGCTGGTTCAGCGTTTGCTCCTTCTCGTCGTGGCCGCCCAGGCCGTAGGCGCCGCGCGCCCGGCCGAGCGCATCGAGCTCGTCGATGAAGATGATCGCCGGCGCTTTCTGGCGCGCCTGCTCGAAGAGATCCCTGACGCGCGCGGCGCCGACGCCGACGAACATCTCGACAAACTCCGAGCCGGAGATTGAGAAGAACGGCACGCCGGCTTCGCCGGCCACGGCGCGGGCGAGCAGCGTCTTACCGGTGCCGGGCGGGCCGACGAGCAGGATGCCCTTCGGCACGCGCGCGCCGAGGCGCCCGTATTTTTTCGGATTCTTCAGGAACTCGACCACTTCCTGCAGCTCGGCCTTGGCCTCGTCGACCCCGGCGACATCGGCGAAGGTGACGCCGGTCTGCTTCTCGACGTAGATCTTGGCGCGGCTCTTGCCGATCGCCATGAAGCCGCCGCCGAGCCCCTGCTGACCCGCCATGCGCCGCACGAGCAGGTACCACACGCCGAAGAAAACGAGCGCCGGTACCACCCAGGACAGCAGGTCGCGCAGGAAGGTGCTCTCCTGGACGCGCCTGTACTTGACGCCGTACTTGTCCAGCCGCTCGGCGATCTCGGGCGGCACCAGGTTGGCCACCGCCACCGTCTTGCCATTCTCGGGCGCCTTCAGCTTGCCGGTGATGCGCTGGTCGGAGACGACCACCTCGGCGATCTTGTCCGCGGCGAGCAGCTTCTCGAACTCGCTGTAGGGCACGACCTCGATGGTCTGCGCCTGCTGCCACCACTGCTGCAGGATGAAGATCGCGAGCAGGGCGAACAGCAGGTAGCCGATGTTGAACTGAGTGCGCTTTTCCATCAGGTGGAGATGGGGCCAAAAACCCTGTCTTGCAAGCAAGAATTACACTTGAAAGAGTCCTCCCGATCCCCATCTCCCCCCTAGGGATTAGAGGCTACACCGAGACTATCCGATGCGATTTGACAAGTTCACCACCAAGCTCCAGGAGGCCCTGGCGCAGGCGCAAAGCCTCGCGCTCGGGCAGGACAACCAGTACATCGAGGCGCAGCACCTGCTTGCGGCGCTGCTCGAGGACGAGGGTATCTCGGGCCTCGTCGCCAAGGCCGGCGGCAATCCGAACGCCCTGAAGAAAAGCCTGGCTGACTCGATTTCCAAGCTCCCCAAGGTGGAAGGCACGCCTGGACAAGTGCACCTCTCGCGCGAGCTTGCCCAGCTCCTCAACGTCGCCGACAGGGAGGCCCAGAAGCGCGGCGACCAGTGGATCGCTTCCGAGCTCTTCCTGCTCGCCGCCGCGGGCGACAAGGGCGAGACCGGAAGGCTCCTCAAGCAATCCGGCGTCACCAAGTCGGCCCTGGAGAAAGCGATCCAGGAAGTGCGCGGCGGCGAAAACGTTTCTTCTCAACAGGGAGAAGAGCAAAGGCAGGCGCTGGCGAAATACACCCTTGATCTCACCGAGCGCGCGCGCCAGGGCAAGCTCGACCCCGTGATCGGGCGCGACGACGAGATCCGCCGCTGCATCCAGATCCTGCAGCGGCGCACGAAGAACAATCCCGTCCTGATCGGCGAGCCGGGCGTGGGCAAGACCGCGATCGTCGATGGCCTCGCCCAGCGCATCGTCAACGGCGAAGTGCCCGAGAGCCTGAAGAACAAGCGCGTGCTGGTGCTCGACATGGCCGCGCTGCTCGCCGGCGCGAAGTACCGCGGCGAGTTCGAGGAGCGGCTGAAGTCGGTTCTGAAGGAGCTGGCGAGGGACGAGGGCAACACCATCGTCTTCATCGACGAGCTGCACACCATGGTGGGCGCCGGCAAGGCCGAGGGCGCGATCGACGCCGGCAACATGCTCAAGCCCGCGCTTGCGCGGGGCGAGCTGCACTGCATCGGCGCGACCACGCTCGACGAGTACCGCAAGTACATCGAGAAGGACGCGGCGCTCGAGCGCCGCTTCCAGAAGGTTCTGGTCGACGAGCCGAGCGTGGAAGCGACCATCGCCATCCTGCGCGGCCTGCAGGAGCGCTACGAGCTGCACCACGGCGTCGAGAT
>DATADT010000188.1:0-2805 GCA_036258355.1 Burkholderiales bacterium | reverse complement strand
GCTTCCGTTCTCGCTCTGGCGCATCGACATGGCGCTCGCTCGGCAGGGCAACCGCAAGACCCCGTTCCGCGACACCTTCCGCGAGCACTTCTGGATTACCACGAGCGGCAACTTCTCGACGCCAGCGCTTCTCTGCTGCGTTATGGAGATGGGCGTCGACCGCATCCTCTTCTCGGTCGACTATCCGTTCGTCCCGAACCCGCCGGGCGTGAAGTGGATGGAGCAGGTCCCGCTCAGCAACGAAGACAAGGCGAAGATCCTGCACGGCAATGCCCAGCGGTTACTCAAGCTCTAGCGGGCGCCGAATGACGCGACTGATGTGGAAATCGTTGATGCTGTGAGGTGAGCAAGATGCGAACCGGCCTCTTCCTGCTGTCCGGCTTTCTCTTTCTTGCTGCGTCGCTGATTGTCGGCAAGCTCTTCTCCTCGAACTATCCAGCGGGGACCACTGTGGCGACCGTGGTTTTCCTGGTCGTCTGGCTTCTCGTCGCTGCCGCCAACATGTGGGTCGGTGTTGCGAGGGCGGGGTATTCGGTCGCCGTGGAGCTGCCAATCTTTGCGCTGATATTCGGCCTACCCGCGATTGCGGCGCTGCTGGTGCGCTGGAAGTTCTTGTGAAGTAAGTTTACTGCGCTACTGTGGGAGCGTAACGTACTGAGCTGGGAGCGGTCTCCGTCCAGAAGGCCGGAAAGGAGGACCTGTGCGGCTTCTTGCTCTATTCCTGGCGCTTGCCTTTCTGTCAGCCTGTCAATCAATCGAGCAGCGCGCGTCGCAGGCACCGATGCTCAAGAAAGTATCGGTCAACGGCACGACCCTCACCTACCTCGAGCAGGGAGCCGGGCCGCCCGTGGTTCTCCTGCACGGCGCCTACTCCGACCACCGGATCTGGGAGAGCCAGCGCGAGGCCGTTGCGAAGAGCTATCGTTTCATCGCGATCGACCTTCGCTACTTCGGCACCGCGCCATGGCCGGACCAGGGACAGCATTTCAACCAGGAAACTCACGTCGCGGATATCGCGGCATTCATTCGGGAGCTCAAGATCGCGCCGGTCCACCTGGTCGGCCGCTCCTATGGCGCGACGACCGCGCTCGCGGTCGGCATTCGGCATCCGGAGCTAGTGCTCAGCCTGTTCCTGAACGAGCCGGGGATCGCTTCCGCGCTCACCGATTCCGCAGACCGCCAGGCGGCGGCGGAAGACAGGAAGTGCATGGCCGGCGTCGGCGAGGCTGTGAAGGCCGCAAACAACGCCGAAGCCACCAAGCTCTTTTTTGAATGCGTGAACGGCCAGCCGGGCGGATTCGATGCTCTTCCCGCGGCGGCGCGCGCGATGCATCTCGACAACGCCCGGACCGTCCCGCTTCAACTCAAGGCCGCGTCAGCGATCCGCATCACTTGTGCGGATCTGGCCTCGATCAAGAAGCTCGTGGAGATAACGAAAGGGGAACTGACCCGCACGTATTACCAAATAACCGTTGGTGCGGTGCACCGCTGCATGCCGGGCTCGCGGCTGACCACGATCAGCGGCGGCAGGCACGGCTCGCCGAGTCAGCAGCCCGCTGCGTTCAACGACGCGTTGCTGGCATTTCTCGCCCGTCACTAGGGACCGGTCAGCCGTTGATGGCGGCGGCGATTCTTTCGGGCGTGAGCGGCAGGTCGCGCACGCGCACGCCGAGCGCGTCGTAGAGCGCGTTGGCGATCGCCGCGGCGGTCGGACCCATCGTGCATTCGCCGGCGCCCACCGGGTTTTCTTTACTTTTCACTAGAAGAACTTCCACCGCGGGGACTTCGCTGAACTTCAGGATCGGGTAGTCCTCCCAGCCGACCACGCCCGGCCGATACGCTTCCTTCAGCGTCCAGCTTGCGGCCTGGATGCAGCCGCCCTCGACCTGGTTCGCGACACCGTCCGGGTTGACCGCGAGCCCGACGTCCACCGCGGCGACGAGACGTTGCACGCGAAGCTCGTGCGTGACTTCGACTTCCGCGAGCACGGCGCAGTAGGCGCCCAGGTTCTTGTACTTGGCGAAGCCGATGCCGCGGCCGCGATTTTCGGTCTTCTTGAACGAGCGGAAGCGTTCGGCAAGCGCCTCGATCACCGCGCGACCGCGCGAGTCCTTCAAGTGCCGCAGCCGGAACTCGATCGGATCCGCGCCGGCCGCGGCTGCGCATTCGTCCATGAAGGACTCGATGGCGAACACGTTGCCGAACGCACCAAGCGAGCGCAGCGAAGAGCTTCGAAGCGGCATCTCCTTCACGTAGTTGTTGACGACGCGCAAATCGGCGAAGTCGTAGAGCGGTATGCAGTTGCGGTCGGCGCCGCCCGCCGGCAGCGCGGGGTTGACGGCGGGCGAGAGTTCGAACGGCCTTTCGAGCTGTGCTGCCGCGGTGAGCGTGGGCAGCTTGGCGCGTCCGGGACGATGCGTATGGCCGTTGCTCCAGAACTCGTGCCGCCACGAGACGATCGTGCCCGCGGCGTCGAGCGCGGCTTCGAGGTCGAACGCCATCGCAGCACCGTAAGGCTCCCAGGCGAACTCGTCTTCGCGCATCCACTGCAGCCGCACCGGCCGGCCGTAGGCCGCACGAGCGAGCAATGCGGCGTCAAGCGCCACATCGTCGGCGCCGTTGTGGCCATAGCACCCCGCGCCTTCGGCGTGCGTCACCACGATATCTTCTTCGCGCATGCCGAGAATCTTGGCGAGATCCTGGCGCAGCCCGAAGATGCCCTGGCTGTGCGTCCACACCTCGAGCTTCCCGCCCGCCCAGCGCGCGAGCGCGCACGACGGCCCGATGGATGCGTGGGCTATGTAC
>DATADT010000187.1:0-20068 GCA_036258355.1 Burkholderiales bacterium | reverse complement strand
CCTGCCTTCCGTTCAACCGCACCTGCTCGGCGAGCGGAAGGTCTTCCCATTCCGGGTGCTTCGCGCACACGGTGGCGGGCCCATAGGTCTCGGTCAGGCCATAGACGTGGGTGATGTTGAAGCCCATCTTCTGCATGCCTTCGATCATCGCCGCCGGCGGCGCCGCCGCGGCCACCAGGCCGCTCACCTGGTGCTCGATGCCGCGCTTCATCTCCTGCGGGGCGTTGATCAGCATCTGGTGCACGATGGGGGCGCCGCAGTAGTGGGTGACACGGTGCTCCTTGATGAGCCTGAAGATCGCTTCGGCTTCCACCCTCCTGAGACAAACACTGGTACCCGCGTTGGCCGCCATGGTCCAGGGGAAGCACCAGCCGTTGCAGTGGAACATCGGCAAGGTCCACAGGTACACCGAGTGGTTGGGCATGCCCCAGACAAGAATGTTGCCCACGCCGTTCAGGTAGGCACCGCGATGGTGGTACACGACGCCCTTCGGGTTCCCGGTGGTGCCCGACGTGTAGTTGAGCGAAATCGCCTCCCACTCGTCCTGCGGCCAGCGCCAGGCGAACTGCGGGTCGCCCTCCTGCAGCAGCTCCTCGTAGGTCGTCTCGCCGAGACGCTTGCCGCCGCTGAACTCGGGGTCGTCGACATCGATCACGGGGATCTTGCGCTTGAGCTGCCGCAAAGCGGCTTCGATGGTGCCGGAGAACTCGCGGTCAGTGATGAGAAGCTTCGCTTCGCCGTGCTCGAGCATGAAAGCGATCGCCTCGGCGTCGAGGCGGGTGTTGAGCGTGTTCAGCACCGCGCCGCACATGCCCACGCCGAAATGCGCCTCGTACATCGGCGGGATGTTGGGCAGCATTACCGCCACGGTTTCGCCGACCGCGACGCCGCGCTTCGCGAGCGCAGAGCCCAGCCGCCGGCAGCGCGCGTAGGTCTCCTTCCAGGTATAGCGCTGAGCGCCGTGGACCACCGACACCCTGCCGGGATACACGTACGCCGCGCGCTCGATAAAGCTCAGCGGCGTGAGCGGAGCGTAGTTCGCCGGGTTCTTGTCGAGGTCGCGATCGTAGATGGTAGCGGGCATGGCCAAGTATAAGCCGCCGGCACGGCGTTCCCTACACGGCGAGCTTTCTCCAGAGGCTCGGGGCCTTGGCGTCCTTCTCCATCGTGTCGAGATATGCCTCGTGCGCGGCAAGCTCCTCGGGGGACGCGCGCTGCACGATGAGCTTCGACACATCGAGGAGGATGCCCGCCGCAGCGCCTGCCGCGGCGGCCGGCCCGTCGAGCTCCATCATGAGGCTCTCCTGGCCGCGCGTCATGGCAAGGTAGCACTCGGCGAGCAGGTATGCGTCGGCGAGCGCGCCGTGCAGCGTACGCCTGGAGTTGTTCACGAAGTAGCGCTCGCACAGCGCATCGAGCGAATTCTTCTTCCCCGGGTGCAGCTCCTTGGCGAAAAGGAGCGTGTCGGTGATCGTGGCGACATGGTCCTGCAGCCGCCCGAAGCCGGCGAGATCGAGCTCCATGTTCAGGAACTCGACGTCGAAGTCCGCGTTGTGGATGATGAGCTCCGCGCCGCGGATGTAGTCGAGGAATGCGCCCGCCACCTCGGCAAACTTGGGCTTCGCCGCGAGGTCCTCTCGCGTCAGTCCGTGCACGCGGGTCGCGCCGAGCTCGACCTCGCGCTCCGGGTTGATGTAGGCGTGGAAGACGCGCTCGCTCGGGCGCCGGCTGAGCAGCTCCACGCAGCCGATCTCGATGATGCGATCCCCCAGCTTGGGGTTCAGTCCCGTCGTTTCGGTATCAAGGACTATCTGTTTCAGCGGGTATTCCCCGGTTGGCGAGCTTGTCCGCCCGCTCGTTTTCGGGATGCCCGGCGTGGCCGCGCACCCAGTGCCATTCTATATCGTGCGTGGCGGCGAGCTCGTCGAGGCGCCGCCACAGGTCGTCGTTCTTCACCGGCTTCTTTTCGGCGGTGCGCCAGCCGCGCCGCTTCCAGTCCCGGATCCACTGCGAAATGCCTTTCATCACGTAGAGCGAGTCGGTGTAGAACCTGACCCGGCTCGGGCGCTTCAGCGCCTCCAGCGCGCGGATCGCGGCCATGAGTTCCATGCGATTGTTGGTCGTCGCCGCCTCGCCGCCCCAGAGCTCTTTTTCCTTTCCGTCGTAGCGCAGCAGCACGCCCCAGCCGCCGGGTCCCGGGTTGCCCCGGCACGCCCCGTCGCTATAGATCTCGACCGCGCCGTCATTCATGGTTGTTCCGGTGGCTGCGCTGGGAAACGGGGGCGAGCGCCCGGCGCCGCGCCCGCTCCTTTCGCCACGCAGGCGTGACGATGCGCATGCCGTGCACGCGCTTCACCGCGCGCACGACATAGACGCCGCCGGTCACCGGCCACCACCTCGCGCCCGCCTTGTCCATGAACGAAAAGCGCTGCAGCCATCGCTCGTCCTCGAACGGCGGCGCATAGCAGCCGAACTTCCCGCCGTTCAGCTCGAATCCGAGCACGCGCAGCCATTCGCGCAGGCGCAGCACGCCGATGAACTTCGCATCCCAGGGCGCGCCGTTGCGCCGCCGGGTGAACGCCTGCCGCAACCGCCACAGCGATACCGTGTTGAAGCCCGAGATCACCAGCTGTCCCTCGGGCATCAGCACGCGCTCGACTTCGCGCAGGACATCGTGCGGGTTATGGTGGCCCTCGAGCACATGGGGCAGCGCCACGAGGTCGACGCTCTGCGAGGCAAGCGGAAGCTGCAGCGGGTCGGCGGCGAGCGTCGCGCCCTGCTCGAGGGCGAGCGTGAAGCGGTAGGGCATGCGGTTCTGGCGCAGGAAATCGACTTCCGGTAGTCCGACCTGTACTGCCCGGAAACCGAACACGTCGTCCACAGCGCTGTCAAACTGGGCGAGCTCCCAGTCGAGTACGTACGCTCCCTGGGGGGTGGAAAGCCACCCGGAGAGCGACGAGCGACCGCCGTTATACTTCAGCGCCCCGTTCTGAACGAAGGGTCGGTGCATGCGTGAAGTGGTTCCGCTGGATGTTGTTCCGATAAACGCTTTCAGGGACAACTACATCTGGACGCTGCGCAACGCGACGCACGCCGCCGTGGTCGATCCCGGCGAGGCGCGGCCGGTGCTCGACTATCTCTCGCGCGAGAAGCTTGACCTCGCCGCGATCCTCGCGACGCATCACCATCCCGACCATGTGGGCGGCATTGCGCAGCTTCTCGAGAAATTCCGGGTCCCGGTCTACGGACCGAGAAACGAGCCCATCGCGACGCTCACCCGGCCGGTTTCCGAGGGCGACACGGTGGGCATCCCCGAGCTCGGGATGACGCTCTCGGTACTCGACATCCCTGGCCATACGCGCGCGCATATTGCCTATTATGGCGCAGGCGCGCTGTTCTGCGGTGACACGCTGTTCGCGTGCGGCTGCGGGCGCCTGTTCGAGGGAACAGCGGAGCAGATGTACGCGTCCCTCGAGAAGCTGCGCGCGCTGCCCGACGACACAAAAGTCTACTGCGGGCACGAGTACACCCTCGCGAACATCGGATTCGCCAAGGGCGTCGAGCCGCGTAACGCCAATCTCGCAGCGCGCGAGAGCCGCGACCGCGCCTTGCGAGCGGCGGGCAAGCCAACCGTGCCAAGCACGCTGCGCGAGGAGAAGGCCACCAACCCGTTCCTTCGCTGCACCGAGCCAGCTGTGGTCGAATCGGTCAACAAATACCTGGGTGCGCGCGTGTCCGATCCTGTGCGTGTATTTGCGGCGATACGCGAGTGGAAAAACCGCTCGTGAGAAAGCTCCTGCTCCCGGTGGTCCTGGTGCTGCAGGCCTGCGCAACTCAGCCTGTGCCCGAGCCCGGCCCGGAGCCGGTCGCCGTGCCGGATGTCGCGGTCGTGCAGCCCGTGCCGGCGCCGCCGGCGCCGCCGGTTCCCGCGGCGAAGCCGGTCATTGTGACGCCGAAGCCCTTCGACGTGCAGCCGATCGTGGTGGAGCCGCCCGCCGTCGTCGGCATCGACCGCGCGCTCGAGCCGAGCGACCTGTGGTCGCGCATCCGCAACGGGTTCGCGATTCCAGACCTCACGGGGTCGCTGGTCAAGCAGAAAACCACGCAATACGTTGTGCGCCCGGAGTATCTGCAGCGCATCCTCGCGCGCAGCAAGCTCTACCTGTACCACATCGTCGAGGAAATCGAAAAGCGCGGCCTGCCGACCGAGCTCGCGCTGCTGCCGATGGTGGAGAGCGCCTTCAACCCGATGGCATACTCTCGCGCGCACGCCTCGGGCCTGTGGCAGTTCATCCCCGGCACCGGCAGGCGCTTCGAGCTAGAGCAGAACTCCTGGTACGACGGCCGGCGCGACATTGTGGATTCGACCAGCGCCGCGCTCGACTACCTCACCAAGCTCTACGAGATGCACGGCGACTGGCACCTCGCGCTCGCCTCCTACAACTGGGGCGAGAACGCGGTCAAGAAGGCCGTCGCGCGCAACAGGTCGCAGCGGAAGAAAACCGACTACGAAAGCCTGCGCATGCCCAAGGAGACGCGGCACTACATCCCGAAGCTGCAGGCGCTGGAGAACATCATCGCCGACCCGGCGGCGTACGGCGTCGACCTTGACGCGATCCCGAACCAGCCGTATTTCACCGTCATCAGCGACACCCCGGACATCGACGTCCACCTCGCCGCGCGGCTCGCCGAGATGCCGGTCGAGGACTTCATCGCGCTCAACCCCGGCTTCAGCCGGCCGCTGATACGCTCCTCCACCGTAGGCCGCATCATCTTGCCCAACGACAAGGTGGTCGCGTTCTACGACAACCTTGACACCCTCGACGAGAACTCGCTGGTGTCATGGCAGGTCTACCACCCGAAACAGGACGAGAAACTCGAGGCGATCGCCAAGCGCTTCGACATCAGCGTGAACGAGCTTAGGCGCGTGAACGGCATTCATGCGCGCTCGGCGCGCATGCCCAAGGACCTCGTCGTACCCAAGAACAGCGAAGCGAGAGAGACCCTCGCCGAGCTGCCGCTCATGTACGCGCCGCCGATCCCACAGCACGGCCCGGCGCGCAAGGTGCACGTAGTGAAGCGCGGCGACACGCTCTTCTCCATCGCGTCGCGCTACAAAGTCAGCGTGGCGAACCTCAAGAGCTGGAACCAGCTCGGCCGCTACCTCCAGGTCGGCCAGAAGATCTACATCCGGTAGGAGTTCCTCAGGCGTAGCCGGCTTCGACGAGCCGCCGGGTGTAGTCCGATCTCGCGCGCTCGAGCACCTGCTCGAGCGGGCCGCTCTCGACGATCCGGCTGTCCTTCATCACCATCACGCGGTGCGCCATGGCGCGCACCACATCGATGTCGTGGGTGACCAGGATGTAGCTCAACCCATATTTCTTTTGGAGAGAAGACAAAAGCTCGAGCACTTGCTTCTGGATCGTCACGTCTAGCGCGCTGGTCGGCTCGTCGAGCACCACCACCTTCGGCTGCACGATGAGCGCGCGCGCGATGGCGATGCGCTGGCGCTGGCCGCCCGAGAACTCGTGCGGATAGCGCCCGAGCAGCGGCTCGGCTCGCCCGCCCTCGGTGAGCCCGACGTCGTAGAGCGCCTGCACTACGCGCTCCCGCCTTGCCGCGGCCTCCAGCCCGGGCTCGTGGATTTCCAGGCCCTCGCCGATGATCTGCTCTACCGTGCGGCGCGGCGATAGCGAGGACAGCGGATCCTGGAAGACGACTTGAATATCCTTGCGCATGTTGCGGCGCTCCGCTCGCCCGGTGTCCCAGCTCCTGTTTGCGATACGAATATCGCCCTGCGCCCGCATGAGGCCGAGCACCGCGAGTGCCAAAGTCGTCTTCCCCGAGCCCGATTCCCCGATCACCCCAAGCGTCTCGCCCGGTGCGAGGTCGAAATCGACCGAATCGACCGCGGTGAAGCTGCCGCTCTTGAACCAGCCACGGATGCCCGGCAGCCGGGTCGGGTAATGCACCCGGATGTTCTTGGCCTCTACCAGGAGACCCTTTCCGGGCGAAGCAACCTCGCGGGCGGGCCGGCTGTTGACGAGCTTCTGCGTATAGGGGTGCTGCGGCCGCCCGACGACCTGCGCGGTCGGCCCCTGCTCCACCAGCACCCCCTTCTCCATTACCGCCACGCGGTCGGCGAAGCGGCGCACGAGGTTGAGATCGTGCGTGATGAGCAGCAGCGCCATGCCCGAGTCGGCGCGCAGGCGCTCCAGGAGCTCCAGGATCTGCAGGCGGATCGTCACGTCGAGCGCGGTGGTCGGCTCGTCGGCGATCAAGAGCTTCGGGTTGCACGCGAGCGCCATCGCGATCATCGCGCGCTGGCGCTGGCCGCCGGAGAGCTGGTGCGGATAGCTGTGCGCGCGGCGCTCGGGCTCGTCGATCCCGACCCGGCGCATCGCTTCGACCGCCTCCTTCCACGCGGCCGCGCCGCGAAGATCGGAGTGCAGCTCGAGCGACTCGACGATCTGGTCGCCGACCGTGTAGATGGGATTCAGCGCGGTCATCGGCTCCTGGAAGATCACCGCGATGTCCCGCCCGCGCAGCTGGTGCAGCTCGTCCGCCGACATGCCGAGCACGCTTCTTCCGTTGAACAGGATCTGGCCGCCCAATCTCGCGTTTTCAATGAGCCTTAAGGTGGAAAGGGCGGTAACGGTCTTGCCAGAAGCCGACTCGCCCACGAGCGCCAGCTTCTCGCCCGCATCGAGCGTGAACGAGGCGTTGTGCACAACCCGGCGCGAACCGAAGTCGATGCTGAGGTCCCTCACTTCGAGAAGGCTCACGCTTCGTCCTCTTTCAATACCTTTCGTGGATCGAGAGCATCCCGCAGCGCATCTCCGATCAGGATGAGAAGAACCAGAGTCACTACGAGTACGGCAAAGGTGGAAAGGGAGATCCACCACGCGTCGAGGTTGTTCTTGCCCTGGTTGAGGAGCTCGCCCAGGCTCGGCGTCCCCGGCGGCACGCCGAGTCCGAGGAAGTCGAGGCTGGTGAGCGCGCCGATCGCGGCGGCCATTTCGAAGGGAATGAGCGTGACCACGGGCGTCAGGCTGTTCGGCAGGATGTGGCGCCGGATGATGGTCCAGTTGCTCTGGCCAAGCGCGCGCGCCGCGCGCACGTAGTCCAGGGTTCGGTTGCGCAGGAACTCGGCGCGCACGTACGCCGCGATCCCCAGCCAGCCGAAGATGGAGAGCAGCACGACCAGCAGGCCGAAGCTCGCCGAGAACAGCGACGAGAAGATGATCAGCATGTAGAGCGTCGGCATGGCGCTCCAGATCTCGTTGAAGCGCTCCATCGCGATGTCGGTCCAGCCGGCGAAGTAGCCCTGGATCGCGCCGTACAGGGTGCCGATCAGGGAAACGATCGCCGTGACGATGAGCGCGAACACCACTGAGAGGCGGAAGCCGTAGAGCAGCCGCGCGAGCAGGTCGCGCCCCCGGTCGTCGGTGCCGAGCAGGTGCTCGCGGCTCGGTCGCGCCGGGCTCGGCTCGGAGGCGAAGTAGTTGATGGTGCTGTGGTGATAGCGGTTGAGCGGGAAGACGGCGAAGTTGTCGCCCTTCGCGAGGTTCTGCTGGATCAGCGGATCCAGGTAATCGGTCGGAGTGGCGAAATCGCCGCCGAAGGTCGTTTCGGGCAGCGTCTGCACGATGGGAAAATACCAGCCTCCCTCGTGGCGCGCGACGAGCGGCTCGTCGTTCGAGAGCACTTCCGCAACCAGGCTCAGGCCGAAGAGGACCGCGAAGGTGACGAGGCTCGTGTAGCCGAGCCGGTTCGCCCGAAAGCGCCGCCACGCGCGCCGGCCGGGGCTGGCATGAATCGCGCTCGAAGGAGCCGCTTCCGTCCCCAGAGCTATGGATGGAGTGGACATGCTCAGTCGAAGAACTTCACGCGCGGATCGACCCAGAGGTAGCAGAGGTCCCGGAGCAGCGTGGTGATCAGGCCGATGATGGTGAAGAGGAACAGGCTGCCGAATACCACGGGGTAGTCGCGGCGAATGACCGATTCGTAGGAAAGGAGCCCCAGCCCATCGAGCGAGAACAGCGTCTCGATGAGGAGCGATCCGCTGAAGAACGCGCCGACGAACGCCGCCGGGAAGCCGGTCATGATCGGGATCATGGCGTTGCGGAACACGTGCCGCCACAGTACGCGGCGCTCGTCCACGCCCTTTGCGCGCGCGGTCAGCACGTAATGCTTGCGGATTTCTTCGAGAACCGAGTTCTTGGTGAGGATCGTAATGACGGCGAAGCCGCCGAGAACCATGGCGGTCACCGGAAGTGCGATATGCCAGAAGTAGTCGAGGATTTTCCCGGGCACGCTCAGCTCGTGCCAGTTGATGGACGTAATGCCACGTAGCGGGAACCATTGGAAAAAGGAACCGCCCGCGAAGAACACGAGCAGCACCACGCCCATGACGAAGCTCGGGATGGCGTAGCCCAGCAGCACGGCGAACGTCGTCACCGTGTCGAACGGCGTGCCGGCGCGCACCGCCTTGGCGATGCCGAGCGGAACCGAGATGAGATACACGAGGAGGAAGGTCCACAGCCCCAGGCTGATCGACACCGGCAGCTTCTCGAGGATCAGCTGCCCGACGGCCTTGTTGTGGAAGAAGCTCTTGCCGAGGTCGAAGCTCGCGAACTGGCCGATCATCTGCACGAAGCGCTCGGGCGCCGGCTTGTCGAAGCCGTAGAGCTTCTTGATCTCCTCGACGCGCACGGTGTCCACGCCCTGGCGCCCGCGGTAGCCGCCCTCCGCCGCCGCCGGCCCTTCGCCGCCCGCCTCGAACCCCTGGAACTGCGCCACCATCTGCTCCACCGGCCCGCCCGGGACGAACTGAATGACGACGAAGGTTATGAGCAGGATCCCGAAGAGCGTCGGGATCATGAGCAACAGGCGCTTAAGGATGTAGGACCACATCTATTGTTTTTTCCACCACGTGGAAATAACCCAATCCTCGGCCTGATAGTACTGGGGCATCACCGTCGGTTGCTCGAACTTGCCGGCGCGGTACGCGATGCGGAACGTGCTCGCATACCACTGCGGGATGACGAAGTGGTTGTGCCGCAGCACCCGGTCGAGCGCGCGCAGCCGCGCGACGAGCTCCGGGCGCGTGCGCGAAGACACCGCGAGATTGACGAGCGCGTCGATCGCCGGGTCCTTGATGCCCATGAGGTTGCTCGAGCCCTCGGTGTCGGCCGACTGCGAGCCGAAGCGGTCGAGGAGCTCGGCCCCCGGTGACTCGCTGCCCGGAATGCGAACCGTGAAGATGTCGAAATCGAACACGTCGAGCCGCTTGCGGATGAGCGCGAAGTCGGCGCGGCGATACTCGCCGGTGATGCCGAGCTTGGCGAGGGCCTGGAAGTAAGGCGCGACCAGCCGCTCGCCGCCGCCGCTATCGAGGTACTCGAGGGTAAAAGGCTCGCCTTTGGCGTTACGCAGCGCGCCGTCGCGGTAAGTCCACCCCGCTGCGGACAGCAGGTCGCGCGCCTTGCGCAGGTTGTCGCGCAGGCTGCCCGGTGAGCTGGTCGACGGCGGGATCGGCGCCTCTTCGCTGAACAGCTTTTCGGGGAGATGTTTTTTCAGAGGAGAAAGAATTTCCAGTTCCTCTGCGCTCGGCATGCCCTTCGCCTCGAAGTCGCTCGCGTTGAAGAAGCCGCGCACGCGCGTGTAGGCGTTGTACATCATCTGCCGGTTCATCCATTCGAAGTCGAAGGCGAGCCCCAATGCCTGGCGCACGCGCGGGTCCTTGAACTTGGCGCGCCGCGTGTTGATGAGGAAGCCCTGGAAGTCGCCGGCGTTCTTTGTCGGCAGCTCCATCTTGACAAGCTCGCCGGAATCGAACTTCTTGCCGACGTAGGTGCGCGCCCATTCACGCGCCGAGAACGTGCGCAGGTAGTCGAACTCGCCCGCCTTGAACGCCTCCGTCTGGGCGGTGGTGTCCTTGTAGATCTTGTAGGTGACGCGGTCGAAGTTGTAGCGGCCGCGGCGCACGTTCAGGTCGCGCGCCCAATAGTTCGGGTCGCGCTCGTAGGTGATGTCGCGGCCGAAGTTCAGCCGCCCGATCTTGTACGGCCCGCTCGCGATGGGGATGTCCATGACGACCTGGTCGAAGGGCTTCCCGGCGCCCCAGGCGCGGCTGAACACCGGCAGGCCGCCCGCCATGAGGGGAAGCTCGGCGTTCGGCCGCTTGAACTCGTAGCGGATCGTGCGCGGGCCGACGACCACTGCCTGCTTAATGTCGCTGTAGATCACGCGGTACTGAGGTGCCGCCTGCTTGCTCATCAACATGTCGAAACTGTGCTTCGCGTCGGCGGCGGTCACCGGGGTGCCATCGTGGAAGCGGGCCGCAGGGTTGATGCGGAAGGTCGCCGACAGGCCGTCGGGCGCCACCTCCACGTCCTCGGCGAGGAGGCCGTAGGCCGTGGTCGGCTCGTCCATAGTGCCCGTCAGCAGGCTCTCGAACAGCAGCCCGGTTCCGGGCGGCGCGGTTCCTTTCAACGTGAAAGGGTTGTACTTGTCGAAGTTCGTGATGCGCAGCGGCGGCACGAGCTCGATCTCGCCGCCCCTGGGCGCGTCCGGGTTCACCCACTCGAAGTGCTTGAAGCCCGGCGGGTACTTGATGTCGCCAAACTGCGAATACGCGTGCGCGGCGTGCAGTTCCGGGCTGACGAGCGCGAGCAGGAGAAGCCAGTGAATTCGCATCAGTCGATGGTCGGTACGGCGGCGAGCAGCTGTTTCGTGTAGGGATGTTGCGGGTGGCGCAGCACTTCGTCCACTTTTCCGCGTTCAACGATCTTGCCTTGGTACATCACCGCGACTTCGTGCGCGAGGTAGTCCACGACCGCGATGTTATGCGTAATGAAGAGGTAGGCGATGCCCAAGCGCTCCTGCAGCGCGCGCAGCAGGTTCAGGATCTGCGCCTGCACCGAGACGTCGAGCGCGCTCGTCGGCTCGTCGCACACGATGAGCTTGGGATTCACCGCGAGCGCGCGCGCGATGGCGATACGCTGGCGCTGCCCGCCCGAGAACTCGTGCGGATAGCGCTCGAGCGAATCGGCGGGCAGGCCGACCTCGGCGAGGAGCTGCCTCAGCCGTTCCGTCCTTTCAGCGTCGCTCGCGCCGACGCCGAGGCTGCGCATGCCTTCGAGCAGGATCTCGGCCACCCGCAGGCGCGGATTGAGCGAGGCGTACGGGTCCTGGAAGACGATCTGCATCGCCCCGCGCCGCGGCCGCAGCTCGCGCCGCGAGAGCCTAGTGAGCTCCTCGCTCTGGAAACGAACGCTCCCCTCGGTCGGTGGAATGAGCTGCAGGATCGCCTTGCCGGCGGTCGTCTTTCCGCTCCCGGATTCGCCAACCAGCGCTAGGGTGCGGCCCTCGCGCAGCTCGAGCGACACGCCATCCACCGCGCGCACGTAGCCGACGGTGCGCCTGAAGATTCCTTTTCGAATCGGAAAATGGACTTTGAGGTTTTTCGCCTCCAGAACCACACCCGCGCTTCCTTCCTGCCGGACGGCGCCCTCCCCCGCGCCGCCGGTGGCGCTCCTCGGGGGAGCGACACCCCGCTCCCGCAAATGGCAGCGAGCGAAATGCCCCGGTGCCGGCTCGAGGAGCCGCGGCGCCTCGACGCGGCAACGATCGAATACGTAGTCGCAGCGATCGGCAAATCGGCAATAGTCGAATTTCTTCGTCAGCGCCGGCACCTGGCCGCGGATCACGGCCAGCTCGCGCGCGCGCCGCTGCGGGGTCGGGAGCGCGGCGAAGAGCTTTTGCGAGTACGGGTGCTGGGGAGCGCGCAGGAAGGCGTCGCGCTCGGCGAGCTCGACGATCTCGCCCGCGTACATCACCGCGATGCGGTGCGCCATCTTCGCCACGATGCCGAGGTCGTGCGTGATGAGAAGGAGCGCCATTCCGCGCTCGGCCTGGAGCCTGGCGAGGAGCTCCAGGATCTGCGCCTGGATCGTGACGTCGAGCGCGGTCGTCGGCTCATCCGCGATCAGAACCTCGGGGTCGACGGCAAGCGCGGCGGCGATCATGGCGCGCTGCTTGAGGCCGCCGGAAAGCTGGAACGGGTACTCCTCGAAGCGGCGCTCGGCGTCCTGGATGCCGACGGCGCGCAGCAATTCGATCGCTTTTTCCCGGGCGGGGCTCTTGGAAGTCTTGGTATGGCGTTCGATCACTTCGACGATCTGCCGACCGACGGTCAGCACCGGGTTGAGCGCGGTCGAAGGCTCCTGGAACACCATGGCCACGCGCCGGCCGCGCACCGCGCGCATCGCCGCCTCCGGCAGCGCCAAAAGGTCGATGCCGTCGAGCGCGACCCGGCCCGACGCGATGCGGCCCGCTTCGGGCAGGAGCCGCATGAGCGAGAGCGCCGTCATCGACTTACCGGATCCCGACTCGCCTACAAGGGCAAAGCACTCGCCCTTACGTAGCTCGAAATCGATGCCGTCCACCGCGCGCACCGCGCCTGCAGTCGTGTTGAGAAGTGTTCTCAAGTTTTGCACCACCAGACTCATACGGCGAGCGCTCCTCCCACGCTGACCCGCGGGTCGAAGCCGTCGCGCACGGCGTCGGCGAGGAGGTTGGCGGCGAGCACGAGCACGAACATGAACGCAAAGGCCGCGGCGAGCGACCACCAGACGATCGGCTCTCGGCCCATCTCGAGGCGGGCGGAGTTAATCATCGTGCCGAAGCTCGTCGTCGCCGGATCTACGCCGACCCCGACATACGAGAGCACCGCCTCGGCGAGCACGAGCCCGGAAAAGTCCATCACCATCGCGATGATGACGATGTGCGCGACGTTCGGGAGGATGTGCCGCCCGAGAACCCGCGCATCCGAGACGCCGAAGGCGTGAGCAGCCTGGATGTATTCGAGCTGCGAGAGCTTGAGCGTCTCGCCCCGCAGGAGCCGCGCGAGCCCGGTCCAGCTCGTGAGGCCGAGGATCGCGCACAGCACGAGCAGCCTGAAGTCGGCGCGCTGCGCCGCGGTCGGAAACCACTCGGGGTGCCGGTCGATCACGACCTGCATCATGAGGACCGCCGCGGCGATGAGCAGCACCCCCGGAATGGAATTGAGCGTGGTATAGAGGTACTGGATCGCGTCGTCGATCCAGCCCTTGAAGTAGCCCGCCATGACCCCGAGCGCGATGCCAAGCGGCAGGAGCACGAGCGTGGTGAGCGTGCCGATGGCGAGGCTGGTACGGATGGACTTGAGGGCGAGGTAGAGCACGTCCTGGCCGACCTGGTTGGTGCCGAGGACGTGGTAGTGCGGCGCTAGGCTGGCGATCGGCCCGGCGAGCGCGAGGATCACCGCTGCCGTCATCCATGCGGCACGCCATGGAACGTACGGATAGCGGCGCGCGAGCGACCGCGAGGCAAAGTAGAGAAGCGCCCAAAGCACCGCAGCGGCCGCGAGGCCCGCCGCCCCACGGACGAGAATGTCGGTCGCGCGCTGGCGTTCGTCCTCGAGGTGCGTCCCGCCGTGGCGCAGCCGAGGGTAATCACGCACATGCTTGCCATCGGGCGTCTCGATCTGCTCCTTGGCGTAAAGACGCGTGCCAAGCGGCGCGGAATAGGTCTTTTCGCCCTTCTGCCGCAGCACCGACAACATGCGGTCGAGGAGCGACTGCACCTCTACCGAGCCTGCCGAGCGGTAGTGAAGCGAGTCGGCGAGCCCGATGACGAGGTAGCAGCCGAGGACTACGGCCGAAACCAGCGCGGCTTTCGATTGGAAGACGCGCTTCCACGGTGCCGCGAGATGCGGCCGGCGGCGGCAGTAGAGCGCGTAGACCACGACCGCGGCGACGAGCAGCCAAAGGAGCGCATCGGTGGCGAGAACGACCGGCGTCATTCGAGCCTGATGCGCGGGTCCACCAATGTATAGGAAAGATCGGTGAGCAACAGCCCCACGATGTAGAGCACCGAGCCGACAAACACCATCGAGCGCACCACCGCGAAGTCCTGCGCCTGGATGGCGTCGATGGTGTAGCTGCCGAGGCCCGGGATGCCGAAGAACGACTCGGCGAGGAGGCTGCCCATGAAGAGGAGCGGGATGACCACCACCGAGCCGGTGAGGATCGGGATCATCGCGTTCTTCAGGACGTGGCGGAAAAGGACGACGGACTCGGCGAGCCCCTTCGCGCGCGCCGTGCGCACGTAGTCACGCCCCATCTCCTCGAGAAAGATGGTGCGGTACCAGCGGCTGCCCGAGCCGATGCCGCTCACCACGCCGATGAGAACCGGCAGGATGACGAACTTCGCCGCGTCGACCCCGCCGGCGTAGCCCGAGATCGGCACGAGATGCAGGATCTTCGACGCGAGGTATTGACCACCGATGATGTAGAACAGCGTCGAGATCGACATCATCGCGACGCACAGCACCACGCCCCAGAAGTCGAGGTAGGTAGCGCGGAAGAACGCCATCAGCAGCGCGAACGTGATGTTCACCGCAAGCCCGACGAGAAACACCGGGATCGCGAGCGCGAGGCTCGGCCCCATGCGGGTGCGGATCTCGTGCGCGATGTCGCGCTGGTCCTCGGCGCGGCCGAAGTCGAAAGCGAAGAGCTTCAGCGACTTTTCGAAGAAGATTGTTTCCGTGAATTTGCGAACACCAGGCTCAATCGCGTTGTAGACGAGTGGTTTCTCATATCCCCTTTCCTGCTTCCACTTCTCGATGGCCTCTGGCGTGACGCGCTTGGCGCCGAGGTGCATGCGCGCCATGTCGTCGGGCGTGTTGACCACGAAGAACAGCGCGAACGTGATGAGGTTCACCCCGACGAGGATCGGGATGGCGTACAGCACGCGCCGGACGACGTAGGCGAGCATCAGGCCGCGGGCCGCGCGGCCATGCGTTCACGCCGTCGGTAAGCAACGAATGCAGGGACGGCCGAGGCGATCAAAGCGACCAGAAGTACAACGACAGGCCACGCGACCGGGCGGTTCCACGTGCGCCGCAGCTCGGCGCGCAGCGCCGGGTCGACGCGCAGGTACTGCATCGTGTTGCCAGCCATGTCGTTCGGCTTCACGTTGGCGAGCCACCGGTGGCGCAGCGTGTAGTCCTTGGAGTGGAAGCCGAAGATCCACGGCGCGTCGCGCCGCGCGATGTCGACCATGCGGTCGATGAGCTGCTGCCGCTCGGCGGAGTTCGGCATGTTCTTCATGCGCTCGAAGAGCGCGTCGAACTCGGGGCTCGTGTAGTTCGAGCTGTTCGAGCCTGCGCCGTCGGCGCGCGCCTGCGGGCCGTGCAGCAGGAAAAGGAAGTTCTCCGGATCGGGATAGTCGGCATGCCAGCCCAGGCCGTAGACCTGCTGCGTGCCCTTGCGGATTTTCTCCTGGAAGCGGTTCCAGTCGGTCTCGCGCACCTCGAGCTGGATCGAGAGCTTCTCGAACTGCTTGCGCCACCAGTCGAGGCGCGCCTTGTCGCCCGGCCCGCGCGAGGCCGTATCGAAATAGAGCACGAGCGGCGCGCCGGTTTTCGCATCCCTGCCGTCGGGATAGCCGGCTTCGGCGAGAAGCTTCTTCGCCTCGGCGAGCGGCCGGCGGCTCTCGCGGCCCTCCCGCCACACGTGGGTCACAGGGTTCATGGCGTCGCGGCCTTCGCGCGCGCCGAAGATGCCCGGCGGCAGCGGGCTGTGCGCGACGACGCCTCGGCCGTTCAGAAAGATCGACAGGTACTCCTCCATGTCGACCGCGATCGAGATCGCCTGGCGCAGCTTGCGCGCGCGCTCGGAGTGCCCTCCAACAACCGGGTCCTTCATGTTGAACCCGAAGTAGTACACCGTCGCGGCTACCGCGGTGGTGAGCTCAATGCCCCGCTCGAGCATCTCGCGTGAAGGCTCGGCGGCGCCGTCGACCGCGACGCGCACCGCCTGGTCGAAGTTCTCGGCGCTGATGCCGGCGCTGTCGTAATAGCCCTGCATGAACTTGTTCCAGTAGGGCACGCTTTCCTTCTCGCGGCTGAAGACCACGCGGTCGATGAACGGCATGATCTTGCCCGCGTCGCTCAACAAGCCGGCTTCCCCGTCGCCGGGTTCTCCTTCGGAGGGATACGCCATGCCGCGATAGTTCGGGTTGCGCTCGAGCACCATGCGCGCGTTCGGGTCGTTCGCGGTGAGCATGTACGGCCCCGTGCCGACCGGCCACCAGTCGAGCGTGAAGTTGCGCAGCTCCATTCCCGGCTGGTGGAAAAACTTTTCCGCTTCCCAGGGGATCGGCGCGAAGAACGGCATGGCGAGCCAGTACACGAACTGCGGGTAGCGCCCTTTCAGCGTGACGCGATAGGTATAGCGGTCCACTTCCTCGACGCCCTCCAGCGCATGGCCGCGCAGGTCTATCCAGCCGGGGGCGTTAAGCTTCTTCAGATTCTCGGCGTACTGCGGCAATCCAACGATGTACTCGGCCATCAGGCCGAAGATGGGCGAGTGCAGCCGCGGATGCGCGAGGCGCTTGATCTGGTAGACGTAGTCGGCGGCGACCAGCTCTCGCGTGCCGAGAGGGAGCTCATAGGGATTGCCCAGTCGGGCAATGCGCTGCGCATCGAGCTCGTGATTCGCCTCGACGAACGCCGGATGCGGCTGGTAGCGGATGCCGGGACGGATGCGGATCTCGTAGACGGTGAACGTGCCGCTTTCGATTTCCCGCGGCTTGGGCACTTCCAGCGCCGTCAGCGGGATCAGCACGTAGGGCCGCTTGAGGTAGTGGTAATGCAGCGGCGGCTCGAGGATCTGGCGGGTGAAGAGCGCCTCGTCGACGGTGTACGACTGCACCGGATCGAGGTGCTTCGGCCGCTGCACGAACGCCGCGTACAGGATGTTGGCGCCTCGCTCCGAGCGCGGATAAGGATCGTTCCAGACCTCGCCGCAGCCCGCGACAAGCACCATGAGCATCAGAAGGATGCGCACGCCGCTCAGTATAATCGGCCGCATGGCGCTTCTCCCCGGCAGGAAGATCCTCGTCACCGGCGTCATCTCCAACCGCTCGATCGCCTACGGGGTGGCGAAGGCCGCGCGGCGCGAAGGCGCGGATATCGCGCTCACCTACCAGAACGAGCGCTTCAAGGACCGCGTCACCGACATGGCGAAGGAGCTCGGCTCCGACATCGCGCTGCCCTGCGACGTGGCGAACGATCGGGAGATCGAGGAGCTTTTTTCCCGGCTCGGGCAAAGATGGCAGCATCTCGATGGGCTGGTGCACGCGATCGCGTTTGCGCCGCGCGAGGCGATCGCGGGCGATTTCCTGGACGGAATGACGCGCGATGCATTCCGCCAGGCGCATGACATCTCCTCGTACAGCTTCGCCGCGCTGGCGAAGGGCGCGCTGCCGCTCATGCAGGGGCGAAAGGCTTCTCTCGTCACGCTCACCTATCTCGGCGCCGAACGCGTCGTGCCGAACTACAACACGATGGGGCTCGCGAAGGCGAGCCTCGAGGCCTCGGTGCGCTACCTTGCCGCGAGCCTCGGGCCGCGCGGCATCCGGGTGAACGGCATCTCTGCCGGCCCGATCAAGACGCTCGCCGCCGCCGGCATCGGCGGCTTCGGCAAGATCCTCAAGTTCGTCGAGGAGCATGCCCCGCTGCGGCGCAACGTCACCACCGAGGACGTCGGCAACGCCGCCGCGTTCCTCCTCTCGGATCTGGCGGGCGCAATTACCGCGGAGATCCTTTACGTGGACGGCGGCTTCAGCCACGTCGTGGCCGGGATACCCTCCTCGGCAAGCTCGGGCACGGAAGCCTGAAGAAAAGAAGGGAAAGGGGTCAGGACCCCTTTTCTTGGCTACTTCTTCTCAAGGTTGGCCGCGTTGATCTCGATGTCGGCGCTCGCGCGCAGGCTCTCCACCATCGCCTCGTACTGTGCCGCGCCATAGATCTGCGCGAAGCGGGCGGCGATCTGCGGATCGTCTTCCTTCGCGGGCTCGTCGATGACCCTGGAGATACGTAGCAGCACGTAGCCGCCGTCCGGAATCGGAACGCCGACGAACGAGGGCAGCTTGCTCGTATCGGCGGCCACCACCTGGCGCAGCACGTTGGCCGGCACTCCCTGCGCATCGCGCCGCGAGACCACGCGCGGCGCGCTCCATTTCACGCCGGCGTCCTCGCCCTTGCGCAGCTGCTCGAGCTTCGCCTGGCCTTCCTTCAGCGCCAGCGCCGAGGCCTCGCGCCGGCGCAGCTGCTCGGCAATCTCGCCCTTCACTTCGTCGAAGGCGCGCTGCGCGGCGGGTTGGTGCTCGAGCACGCGCGCCGCGACGAGCGTGCTGGGCGCCACCTCGATCGCGTCGGTGTTGCGGCGGTTCTTGATCGCATCCGGGGAGAAGAGCGCCGACAGCAGCTTCGGGTTGTCCAGCGCCCCAAGCTCCTGGCGCGCCGACTTGCCGATCCAGCCCGTGGTCTGCACCTGCAGCTTGAAGCGCTCCGCGGCGGGCTTCAGGCTCTCCGGCTGCTCGTACACCAGGTTGCTGAAGTTCTCCGCCGCCTCGGCGAACTTGCGCTGTCCCTTCTGGCGCACGAGCTCGTCGCCGAGCTCCTTGCGCACCTCCTCGTACGGACGCGCTTTCGCGGCCTGGATGCCGGTCAGGCGCACGACGTGGAAGCCGAACTCGCTCTCCACCACCTGCACGTCGTTCTGCGCGAGCTTGAACACCGCATCCTCGAAGGGCTTCACCATCATGCCGCGGCCGAACCAGCCGAGGTCGCCGCCCTTTTCGGCCGACCCCTGATCCTGGGACTCCTTCTTGGCGAGCTCGGCGAAGCGCCCGGGGTTCTTCTTCAGCTCCTGAAGGATCTTGTCGGCTTCCTCCTTCGTCTTGACCAGGATGTGGCTCGCGCGGCGCTGCTCCTCGACGCGGAACTGGCTCGCGCGCGCCTCGTGGGCTGCCTTGATCTCGGCTTCGGTCGGCGGATCCTGGCGCCCCAGCGCATCGGCCGAAAGGACCAGATACTCGGCGCGCACCCGCTCCGGGGTGCGATAGTCGGCGAGATTCGAGTCGTAGTGCGCCTTGACCTGGGCCTCGTCGATCTTCACCTGCTGGAGAAATTGCTCCTCGGAAATGCGCGCCTCCGACACCTCGCGCTTCTGCGCCTCGATCGCGGCGAGGCGCACCGCCACGGTGCGCGGCGCGATGGCGGTCTCCGACACCGAGCCGGCGAAGCGCGCGAGGGGCAGCCGGGTCTGCAGCTCGGCAACGTTGCCCTGATCGGAAACGCCGCGGCTCGCGAGGTACGCGGAATACTTCGCGGCGGAGAACTTGCCGTCCTCCTGGAACTCCGCAGCGCTGGTGATGGCATCGATCACCGCCTCGCGGCTCATGAACATGTGCGCCCGCCCCACTTCGCGGGCGATAAGGCGCTGCGAGATGAGATTCTCGAGCACCAGGCGCCGCGATTCAGGCGTGTCGAGCATGGCCGGATCGATCGCCCCGCCGAACATGCGGCGCATTTGCTCCTGCTGCCGGCGCATCTCCTCGCCGAACTCGCGCTGCGAGATCTCCATCCCGTTCACCGTCGCCACCGTGTCGCGCGAGGCGCGAAACTGTGTATAGGACTCGATGCCCCACGTGGCGAACGTGATGGCGATCAGGCCGAGGAAAACCTGGATGACGCGCTTATACTTTGTGACGAGATCGAACACGGGCCGGCTCGGACGTAAGAACCCGGATTCTACCGGCTTGTCTGAGCGAGAGAGCCTACTGCCCTGGAGAATCCATGCGACGCCTGCTCTTCTGCTTCACCCTCGCCTGCTCCCTCTTCCTGCCGCCTGCCCTGGCGCGCGACGTGCCGTACGTTCCGACCCCGGAAAAGGTCGTTGAACGCATGCTCGAGATCGCCCAGGTCGGGCCGAACGACGTGGTGTACGACCTCGGCTCGGGCGACGGGCGCATCGTGATCGCTGCCGCGAGGAAGCATGGCGCGCGCGGCGTGGGCATCGACATCGACCCGGACCGGGTCAAGGAGGCGCGCGCGAACGCGCGCAGCGCCGGGGTTTCGGACCGCGTCGAGTTCCGCGAGGCCGATCTCTTCAAGACCGACCTCGGCGAGGCTACCGTAGTGACGCTCTACCTGCTCTCCAGCGTGAATCTT
>DATADT010000186.1:0-8406 GCA_036258355.1 Burkholderiales bacterium | reverse complement strand
GTGGTCGGTGAGCCGCTCGGGCGTCAAGGTGAAGGTGCAGAGGCTGGATCGGGCGGCGCGCATCGCGGAGCTCGCGCGGATGCTCGGGGGTGCAGAAAGCACCGCCCGCAAGCACGCGGCCGAGTTGCTCGACGCTACCTAAGGGTGGTGCGGGCAGTCCTTCTTGGTGCAGTCGGCGTAGAGCGCGAGCGAATGCCCATGCAGCGCGAAGCCGCGCGAGCGGGCGATCTCGGTCTGGCGCTTCTCGATGTCGGCGTCGTAGAACTCCTCGACCCGGCCACACTGCAGGCAGAGCAGGTGATCGTGGTGCCCGCCCTGGTTTAGCTCGAACACCGCCTTGCCGGTCTCGAAGTGCTGGCGCGCGAGCAGGCCGGCCTGCTCGAACTGCGTCAGCACGCGGTACACCGTGGCGAGCCCGACGTCGATCCCCTCCGCGAGAAGCGCCTTGTACACGTCCTCGGCGGAGAGATGCCGCACCTTGCTCGATTCGAACAGCTCGAGGATCTTGCGCCGCGGCAGCGTCGCCTTGAGGCCGCTGTCCTTCAGGCTTTGCACCGTGCTCATCGGCTATGATTATATGCGGATGCCTCGTCGGCTTTTCGCGTTTGTCCTCGCGGCCCTATGTCCAGCCGTTCTGGCCGGTTGCTCCTCCGTGCCGCGCATCCCGGGCATCACGCCGTACCGCATCGACATCCAGCAGGGCAACTACATTTCCTCGGACATGGTCGCTCAGCTCAAGCCGGGCATGAGCAGGGAGCAGGTGCGCCTGGCGCTCGGCACGCCGCTGCTCACCGACATCTTCCACGCCGACCGCTGGGATTACATCTACTGGTTCGAGCGGGCCGGCGCCAAGCCGGAGCAGCGCAAGCTCACCGTGTTCTTCGAGGACGGCAAGCTCACGCGCCTCGACGGCGACGTGGTCGCCGCCGGCGCCACACAATGAGAGCCGCCGCGCGAGAACCGCCGCGTGAAAACCCCCGCGTGAAGATCGCGATCGCCGGCGCGGGCGGCCGCATGGGACGCACCATCGTCGAGGCGACCTCCGCCGATCCGGAGCTGGAGATCGTCGCCGCGGTCGACCTGGCTGGCAGCCCCGCTGTCGGGCAGCCGGCGGGCAAGGTCAGGATCGCCTCCGAGCTCGCAAGCGTCGCGCAGGCCGACGTGGTGCTCGACTTCACCCGTCCGGAAGGCACGCTCGCACTGCTCAAGCACGCGCGAGCCATGGTGATCGGCACTACCGGCTTCACCGAAGAGGACAAGGACCGCATCGCGCAGGCTGCAAAGCGGATCCCGATCGTGCAGGCGGCGAACTTCGCGGTCGGGGTCAACACGGCGTACAAGCTCGCCGAGATCGCCGCACGCATCCTCGGCGATGACTACGACGTCGAGATCGTCGAGGCGCACCACCGCCACAAGGTCGACGCGCCTTCGGGCACCGCGCTGCAGCTTGGCGAGATCGTCGCAGGGGCTTTGAAGAAGAAGGATTTCGTCTTTGGAAGAAAAGGCGTCATCGGCGAGCGGCAGCCAAGCCAGATCGGCTTCCACTCGATTCGTGGCGGCGACATCGTCGGCGAGCACACCGTGATCTTCGCGGGGACCGGCGAGCGCGTGGAAGTCACCGTGCGCTCGCAAAGCCGCCTCACGTATGCCAACGGCGCGCTGCGTGCTGCGAAATGGCTCAAGGGTCGCCCGCCCGGCCTTTACGCCATGAGCGACGTTTTGGGCCTATAATCCTGCCTTCAATGAAGCGGGAGCGGCACGGAGCCTCTCCCGCTTTTCGCGTGCGCTTCACTAATGGCTAACTTCGAACCCGCCGTGCTGGTCCTCGCCGACGGGACGGCGTTTCGCGGCCGCTCGATCGGGGCGCCCGGCGCCGCGGTGGGCGAGGTGGTGTTCAACACCGCGATGACCGGCTACCAGGAGATCCTCACCGACCCGTCCTATTGCCGGCAGATTGTCACGCTCACCTATCCGCACATCGGTAACACCGGCACGAACGACGAAGACCAGGAATCGCGTCGCACCTACGCCGAGGGCCTCGTGGTGCGCGACCTTCCCCGCTTGCACTCCAACTGGCGCTCGCACACCGATCTGCGTACCTATTTGATTAAGAACAACGTTGTCGGTATCGCGGACGTCGATACCCGCAAGCTGACCACTGTCCTGCGCGAGAAAGGCGCCCAGAACGGCTGCCTCATGGCAGGTGCAGTGGATGAAAAGAGGGCCCTGGAAGAAGCAAGAAAATTCCCCGGCCTGGCGGGCATGGACCTGGCGAAAGTCGTCACTACCGACAAGCCCTACGAATGGACCGAAGGCTCCTGGGAGCTCGGCAAGGGGTACCGCGGCAACGATAGGCCGCGCTTCCACGTCGTCGCGTACGACTACGGCGTCAAGCGCAACATCCTGAGGATGATCGCCGACCGCGGCGCTCGCGTCACGGTCGTCCCAGCGCAGCTTCCCGCCAGGGACGTCCTCAAGATGAAACCCGATGGCGTGTTCCTCGCCAACGGCCCGGGCGACCCGGAGCCGTGCGACTATGCCATCGAGGCGATCGGCGAGATCCTCGACGCTACGCGGATCCCCGTCTTCGGCATTTGCCTCGGCCACCAGCTGATGGGCCTCGCCTCGGGCGCGAAGACGCTCAAGATGAAGTTCGGCCACCACGGCGCGAACCACCCGGTGAAGGACCTCGATACGGGAAGGGTGGTGATCACTAGCCAAAACCACGGCTTCGCCGTCGACCCCGCCTCACTCACCTCGAATCTCAGGCCCACTCACGTCTCTCTCTTCGACGGTTCGCTCCAGGGATTGGCGCGGACCGACCGGCCGGCTTTCTGCTTTCAAGGACATCCCGAGGCGAGCCCGGGGCCGCACGACATTGGGTACCTCTTCGACCGCTTCGCGAAATTGATGCAAGAGCATGCCGAAGCGCGCTGACCTGAAGAGCATCCTGATCATCGGCGCAGGGCCGATCGTAATCGGCCAGGCGTGCGAGTTCGACTATTCGGGCGCGCAGGCGTGCAAGGCGTTGCGCGCCGAGGGCTACCGCGTGGTGCTGGTGAACTCGAACCCGGCCACGATCATGACGGACCCGGAGATGGCCGACGCCACGTACATCGAGCCGATTACCTGGCAGATGGTGGCGCGCATCATCGAGAAGGAGCGGCCGGACGCGCTGCTGCCGACGATGGGCGGGCAGACCGCGCTCAACTGCGCGCTCGATCTCGCGCGGGAGGGCGTGCTGGAGAAGTACGGCGTCGAACTGATCGGCGCCTCCCGCGAGGCGATCGACAAGGCCGAGGACCGTGAGAAGTTCAAGGCCGCGATGAGCAAGATCGGCCTGGAGTCGCCGCGCTCGGCGCTCGCGCACTCGATGGAGGAGGCGCTGCAGGTCCAGGCGGGCATCGGTTTTCCGGTAGTCATCCGGCCCTCGTTCACGCTCGGCGGCACCGGCGGCGGCATCGCCTACAACCGCGAGGAGTTCCTCACGATCTGCGAGCGCGGCTTCGAGGCCTCGCCGACGCAGGAAGTCCTGATCGAGGAGTCGGTGCTCGGCTGGAAAGAGTTCGAGATGGAGGTGGTGCGCGACCGCAAGGACAACTGCATCATCGTGTGCTCGATCGAAAACCTCGATCCGATGGGCGTGCACACCGGCGACTCGATCACCGTGGCGCCTGCGCAGACGCTCACCGACAAGGAATACCAGCGCATGCGCGACGCCTCGATCGCGGTCCTGCGTGCGATCGGAGTAGATACCGGCGGCTCGAACGTGCAGTTCGCGCTCAACCCCGCCGACGGGCGGATGCTCATCATCGAGATGAACCCGCGCGTGTCGCGCTCCTCCGCGCTCGCGTCGAAGGCGACCGGCTTCCCGATCGCCAAGGTGGCGGCGAAGCTCGCGGTCGGCTACACGCTCGACGAGATCGGGAACGAGGTGACCGGCGGCGCGATGCCCGCCTCCTTTGAGCCCACGATCGACTACGTCGTCACCAAGGTGCCGCGCTTCGCCTTCGAGAAGTTCCCGCAGGCAAACGATCGCCTCACCACCCAGATGAAGTCGGTGGGCGAGGTGATGGCGATCGGGCGCACCTTCCAGGAGTCGTTCCAGAAGGCGCTGCGCGGCCTCGAGGTCGGCGTGGACGGCCTCAACCAGCGCACGCGCGACCGCGAGACGCTCGAGAAGGAGCTGGGCGAGCCCGGGCCGGAGCGCATCTGGTACGTCGGCGACGCGTTCGAGAACGGCTTCACTTTGGAGGAAGTGCACCGCCTGACGAAGATCGATCCCTGGTTCCTCGATCAGATCAAGCAGATCGTCGAGCTGGAAATGGAGCTCGACGATCAAAAACTTTCTGAAATCAGCAAAGAACAACTGCGGGAGTTGAAGCGCAAAGGCTTCTCGGACCGGCGGCTGGCGTACCTCTTCAACACGACCGAAAAGGAAGTGCGCGAGAAACGCCACAAGCTCGGCATCCGCCCGGTGTACAAGCGCGTCGACACCTGCGCCGCCGAGTTCGCCGCGAAGACGGCGTACATGTACTCGACGTATGAGGAAGAATGCGAGGCGAACCCGAGCTCGCGCAGGAAGGTCATGGTGCTCGGCGGCGGCCCGAACCGTATCGGGCAGGGCATCGAGTTCGACTACTGCTGCGTGCACGCCGCGTTCGCGCTGCGCGACGACGGCTTCGAGACCATCATGGTGAACTGCAATCCCGAGACGGTCTCGACCGACTACGACACTTCGGACCGCCTGTACTTCGAGCCGGTCACGCTCGAGGACGTCCTCGAGATCGTCGACAAGGAGAAGCCCTGGGGCGTGATCGTGCAGTACGGCGGACAAACGCCGCTCAAGCTCGCGCGCGACCTCGCCGCGGCCGGGGTGCCGATCATCGGCACAAGCGCCGACTCGATCGATGTGGCCGAGGACCGCGAGCGCTTCCAGCAGCTCCTCGACAAGCTCAAGCTCCGCCAGCCGCCCAACCGCACCGCGCGCTCGCCCGAGGAAGCGGTCAAGCACGCGGAAGCGATCGGCTACCCCGTCGTCGTGCGCCCGAGCTATGTGCTGGGCGGCCGCGCGATGGAGATCGTCCACCAGCAGTCCGAGCTCGAGCGCTATATGAAGGAGGCGGTCAAGGTCTCGAATGACTCGCCGGTGCTGCTCGACCGGTATCTGTCGGATGCAATCGAGATCGACGTCGACTGCGTGTCCGACGGGAAGCAGGTGATGATCGGCGGCATCATGGAGCACGTCGAGCAGGCAGGCGTGCATTCGGGCGACTCGGCGTGCTGCCTGCCGCCGCACTCGCTTGCGAGCCACCTCGAGCGGGAGCTCCGCCGCCAGACGACGCAGCTCGCGAAGGCGCTCAAGGTCCGTGGCCTGATGAACGTGCAATACGCCATCCAGCGCGACACGGTGTACGTCCTGGAAGTGAACCCGCGCGCCTCCCGCACCGTGCCTTACGTATCCAAGGCGACCGGCGTGCCGCTCGCGATGGTCGCGGCGCGCTGCATGGCCGGCCGGACTCTGAAGGAACAAGGCGTCGAAGAGATCACGCCGAGCTATTTCTCGGTCAAGGAGGCGGTGTTCCCGTTCGCGCGCTTCCCCGGCGTCGACACCATCCTCGGGCCGGAGATGAAGTCCACCGGCGAGGTGATGGGCGTGGGCGATACTTTTGGCGAGGCCTTCGTCAAATCCCAGCTCGCCGCAGGGGTGAAGCTCCCCGACGGCGGCCGTGCCTTCATCAGCGTGCGCGACGGCGACAAGCTCGCCGCGGTGAACGTCGCACGCGACCTCGTCGAGCTCGGGTTCACCTTGCTCGCTACGCGCGGCACCGCCCGCGTGCTCAAGTCGCACGGGGTTCCCGTGACCGAGGTGAACAAGGTAGCCGAGGGCCGCCCGCACATCGTGGACATGATCAAGAACGGCGAGGTGAGCTTCATCGTGAACACCGTGGAGGAGACGCGGACCGCGGTGACCGACTCGCGCTCGATCCGCACTACCGCGCTCGCGCGCCGCGTCACCTACTACACCACTGTCGCCGGCGCGAAGGCCGCGTGCGCCGGGATGAAGCACCTGGCGAAGCTCGAGCCTTACCGGCTGCAGGAGCTCCACGCACGGCTGCGCCAGCCCGCGCAGGAGCCGGCGATCTCATGAAGGCCCCGATGACCAAGCGCGGCGCCGAGCTCCTGCGCAGCGAGCTGCAGCGCCTGAAGACCGTCGAGCGCCCGGCGATTTCCGCCGCGATCGCCGACGCACGCGGCCACGGCGACCTCTCCGAGAACGCGGAGTACGAGGCCGCGCGCGAGCGCCAGGGCCTGATCGAGGCGCGCATCCGCGACATCGAGTCGAAGCTCGCCCATGCACAGATCATCGACCCCAAGCTTCTGCACGCCGACGGGCGCTGCGTCTTCGGCGCAACCGTGGACCTCGAGAGCGCAGGGGGCGACAAGGCGACCTGGCAGATCGTCGGCGAGGACGAAGCCGACATCAAGGAAGGCCGCATCTCCGTGAGCTCGCCCATCGCGCGTGCCCTTATCGGCAAGGAAGCCGGCGAATCGGTCGACGTCCAAACCCCCGGCGGCCTCAAGCGCTACGAAATCATCGACGTGCGCTACGAATGACCGGAATCAGAGCCCGGCTGCGCCGGTCAGCCGGGCGCCGGCACCTCCTCGAACGTAGCGAGCACGTAATCGTCGCCGCGGCGCACGACCTGCAAACCGCGCAGGTAGTGCAGCTCGCTGTCCTTCTCGAGCTCAAACAGGCGTCCTCCCGTCCAGCTCTCCGGCGGGAGGACGAAATGCGCGGGCTGACCCGCATTGGCGTCGTGGGCAAGCATTAAGGCGCGCACGGAGCTCATACCGAACTGCTTGGACGCGGCCTCGGTGAATGGCCGGTCCTCGCCCGTCTTGAGCACACGTCGGAGCGTCCGCGCCTGGGGTGCGCGGCTCAGCACGGCGATGTTCGCCTGGAGGCCGCCGTCCGGCCGCGCATGCAGGCGGCGGATGATTCCGACCCAATGCTCGGCCCCGTCGCGCAGCGACAGGCCGACAAGAGCGCCGCACTTCACCCAACTGCGGCTATCTTGCGCGACCTCCGCCGCGAGCTCGCCGGCGCCCGCGCCCCGAAGCTGCCAGCTCTCCGCGGGCCGCGGCACGTTGGGTGACGTCGCGGCGAGCGACAGCTCGCCGCCATGGCGGGTGAGGGAAAAGTCGCGCCATACCTCGCCGTATCCATGCACCACCTGGACCCTTCCGGTTGCGGGCTCGTGCGCCGGCGGCGCGTGCGGCGAGTCGGCGCGCCAGAACGCGAGGAGGTGCTGCACGGTATTCAGCTGCGCGCTCGGAGCGATGTCCTTGCCGAAGGGTTTGAAGTCTTCGGGCTTGGCTCCGTTCGGCTGTCTTCCGATCCGCTCGAGCGACCCGTAGCCCATTCCCGCGCCGAAGTAGCGGGCAGTCCCTGCCGGCTGCTGCCCCTTCGCAGGCCGCGGCGCATGCTCGCTTCCCGGCTCGAAGCAGAAGGGATTGTCCGCGACGCCAGGCTGGCGCAGCGTGAACTCGGCGCCCAGCCCCTCGACGATGCGGTCGGCGAGCTCGATTTCCTCCGGCGCCAGCAGGTCGGGCGCACTCACCTGCAGCATGAGCAGGCGCAGGAGCTCCTGCTCCACGGTGGTCATCGTCCGGGGGTCGGACTGTGCGTGCATCGGCGTGGTGGCGAAGCCGCCTTTCTCGGCGCCCGCGTGCAGGTTGTATGCGACGTGCCAGAGGCGCCCCGGCACGGTCGCGTAATGCATGAGATGCAGCTTGGCGAGGATGCGGCAAGCCGACAGGGCGCGAACCGCGCTTTCGGGCGTGAGCTGCGCGCCAGCCGACGCGCACAGCGCCTGCGTGAGGCGGAACTGGAAGCCGACGAGCGACTTCCAGCTGGCTTCGCGCGCAGCCTGCGTTCCGGCGGCGTTGTTGAGGTACTGTGTGACGAGCGCGGCCACGTGGACGGCGCTCGCATTCTGTATCGCGGCCAGCGCCGTGCTTCTCGCCTTGGGGTCTGCGCCGGCGCCTGTGGCCGCCTCCAGCCGGGTGCCCAGCTCGACAAGCGCGGTAACCGGATTGGCGCCGCGCAGATTGGGGGGCGCATCGGTCGCTGCCGGGCCGCCCTTCTGCGGCGCGGCCGGGTCATCCATGCGCTTCTTGACCCAATCAAGAACGTCCACCCTCGACGCCTCCCGCGCTCAGTGTAACGCCGCGCGGCGGGCAGGCAGGGGTAACGTATTGTTCCGCTCAGGAACTAATAGCCGCAGCGTCCGTAAGAATTGTCACTGTTCGCGCATCGAGCGCTGCAGGAAGCCGAGGACCGGGTCCAGCAGGTACTGCAGGGCATTGCGCGACGTGGTCTGAATGAACACCTCGGCCGGC
>DATADT010000185.1:0-5456 GCA_036258355.1 Burkholderiales bacterium | reverse complement strand
CTGTGTCGTGATGTGCGCGGCCTCGCCGCCGGTAAAGTTCGGCACCTCGGCGCGCCGCGTCTCGAGCATGCTGACCACGATCGAGCCCGAGAACACCGGTCCCATGACGACGTAGGCCTCGTTGTCGATCGCCTTGGTGGTAAGCGCCTTGGCGATTGCGGGGTTGGACTGGGTGTCGGCGTTCTCCAGCACGATTTTGCGGCCGAGAATCCCGCCGGCGGCGTTGATCTCCTTCGCGGCGAGCTCGACGCCGTTCTTGAAGTTCGTGCCCGCGGTGGTGCCGGTGCCCGACAGCTCGACCACGTTGAAGACCTTGACGGTCTGCTGCGCGAGCGCCAGCGAGCTCGCGAATGTGAAAGCAACTGCGACGGCAACGTGTTTCATGACAGATCTCCTTTCAATCTCAATTGGCGGCGACGTGGCCGCCCAGAAACAAACGGTTCAAGTTCGGGTCGCCGAGCAGCTCGCCCGCCGGGCGGTCGAGCGCCAGCCTTCCCATTTCGAGCACCAGCGCGCGGTCGGCGTACGCGAGCGCGCTGCGCACGTTCTGCTCCACCATCAGCACGGTAGTCCCGCCGTCGGCCAGCGCGCGCAGCAGCTTGAACACGTCCTGGCTGATGAGCGGCGACAACCCGATCGACGGCTCGTCGATCAGGATGACGCGCGGGCGCAGGAGCAGCGCCCGGCCGATCTCGAGCTGCTTTTGCTCGCCGCCCGAAAGCGTCGAGGCCTGGTTCGCGAGGCGCTCGCGGATGCGCGGAAAGCGGTCCAGCACTTCGGCAATCCGCTCTTTTGGATTCTTCTTCAGGGTGATTCCACCCAGTTCCAGGTTGTGCAGCACCGAAAGCGAGCCGAAGAGGTTGCGCCCTTGCGGCACGAATGCCACGCCTCGGTCGAGCATGGCGCGCGGCGTGCTGCCGGCCACGTCCCTTCCGTCCAATCTAATGGTTCCCGAGCGCGGCGCGAGCAGGCCGAAGAGCGTCTTCAACGCGGTCGACTTGCCGGCGCCGTTGGGGCCGATCAGCAAGGTGATCTCGCCGTCCTTGGCTTCGAACGACAGCTCGTTCAGGATCGTGAGCGTCGGCGAGTAGCCCGCGACCACCTGGTGGAACTCAATTGCCAAGGTAGGCCTCCAGCACCGCGCGGTTGGACTGAACCTCTTCGGGCCTGCCTGCGGCGAGCACTTTTCCTTCCACCATGCAGATCACGCGCGGGCACAGCCGCATGATGAAGTCCATGTTGTGCTCGATGACGACGAAGCTGCCGCCCTGCGCCTTATTCAGCGAAAGCAGCAGCTCGCGTAGTTGCTCGACCAAGGACGGATTCACGCCGGCGCAAGGCTCGTCGAGGAGCACGAGGCGCGGCGCCGGCATGAAGGCCATCGCGATGTCGATCAGCTTCTGCTGGCCGTAGGACAGGCTGCCGGCCGGAAGATGCGCGACGTGCTTCAGGCGGAACATCTCGATCATCTCGTCGGCGTGCTTGCCGAGGCCGGCGTCGGACGCCGCGAGCAGGCGCCCGGGCAGCGAGCCCTTGAACTCCTGCGCGGCGACGATCAGGTTGTCGCGCACCGAGAGCTTGCCGAATACCTGCAGGGTCTGGAACGTGCGGCCCACGCCGCGGCGGGAAAGCTCGAGCGGCGACATTCCCGTGATGTCCTCGCCGCAGAACTCCATGCGCCCCGAGGTCGGCTTGATCTGGCCGAGGATGCTGTTGAAGAGCGTGGTCTTGCCGCTGCCGTTCGGGCCGATCACGCCGACGATCTCGCCCGGGCCGACGGAAAAGCTCACCCCGTCCACGGCGCGGATCGCGCCGTAGTGCTTCACGCATTCCTTCACTTCGAGAAACGGAGTCGTTCGGGTATTGATAGCAACCCCCCGGGCAACCAGATCATGAGCACGACCACCGCCAGGCCGAACATCACGAGATACCAGTCCTTCATGAACCGTAGCCACTCCGGCAGCAGGATGACGATGGCCGCGCCGAGCATCGGACCGAAGAAGCGCCCCGAGCCGCCGACGATCACCATGAGCAGCATCATCAGCGAGGTGGTGAGGTGGAACGGGCCAGGCTCGATGAACTGCACCAGCGCGGCGAAATAGGCGCCGGCAACGCCGGCGAAGGCGGCGCCGATCGCGAAGGCGAGTAGCGTGTAGGCCATGATGTTCACGCCCAGGCTCTCGGCGCGGATCGGATTGTCGCGCAAGGCGGCGAAGGCGCGGCCCCAGGGCGAGCGAATCACCCACCACAGGACCAGGGCGAGAAGTATCGTGGATGCGAAGGTGAAGTAGAAATAAAGGGCGGCGCCGTCGAGCGAAAGGCCAAACAGACCCGGGCGTTGCAGCCCGGAGATCCCGAACGTGCCTCCGGTCAGCCACTCCTCGTTGCGGACGAAGAGGTAGACGAGGATGTTGAATCCGAGCGTGGCGAAGGCCAGGTAGTGGTGCTGCACGCGAAGCGCGGGAAAGCCGATCACCAGCCCCACCAGGAAGCAGTTGAGCGCCGCGAGCGGCAGCACGAACCAGAAGGAGAAGCCCATCTTCATCAGGATCGCGGCGGTGTACGCGCCGATGCCGAGAAACGCGGCGTGGCCGATCGACATCTGCCCGGCGTAGCCGACCGTGAGGTTGAGGCCCATTCCGGCGATGACGTAGATGCACCACAGCGTGAGCAGATAGATGCCGTAATTCTTGAGCGCGAGCGGGGCCAAGGCCAACAAGACGAGGACCGCGCCCAGGGCAAAGATCCTCCAATCCTTCATACCTTGCGCTCCTCGGCCTTGCCGAGCAGGCCTTCGGGACGGAACAGGATCACCACCAGAAACAGCATCAGCGCGACGCCCTCCTTGTAGGCCGGCGAGAGATACGCGCCCACCAGGTTCTCGAGGATGCCCACCAGCACCCCCCCGAGCAGCGCGCCGCGGGTCTGGTTGAAGCCGCCGATGATCGCGGCGTAGAACGCCTTCAAGCCGATGACGTCGCCCATGTCGAACTTGGCGAGATAGACCGGCGTCACGAGGAGCGCCGCGACCGCCGCAAGAGCCGCGTTGATCAGGAATACATAGAGGATCATGCGCTTCACGTTGATCCCGAGAACGGTGGCGGCCTCGGTGTTCTGCGCCACTGCCTGCATCGCCCGTCCGGTCACGGTCTGGTTGAGAAACGCCTGCAGTCCGACCACGATGGCGCCGGCGAGCGCAAGCGTGCCGATGTCGTAGAAAGAGACGTGCACGCCGAGAATCGAAATCAGCGTATCCGGGAAAACGTTCGGGAAGGGGTGCGCCTCGGCGCTGTAGGTCGACTTGACCAGGTTCTTGATGCCGATCGACAGGCCGAGCGTGGCGATCACGAGCGGGATCACGCCGTGGCGGATGAGCGGGTCGACCATGGCCTTCTTGAAGCCCAGGCCGAGCACCAGCATCGACGCGACGCAGGCAATAATGAACGCGGCCCACAGCGGCGCGCCGAGCGCAAGCCCGAGCAGCGTGACAAATGCGGGCACCATCACGAACTCGCCTTGCGCGAAATTGATCGTGCCCGAGGCCTGCCATAGCAGGGTGAAGCCGAGCGCGGCGAGCGCGTAGATCGCCCCGGTCGCCGTGCCGGAAATCAGCAACTGCACGAAATCGCTCAAGCCCCTCCCGAAACCAGCTTGCGGAAGTGTGCCTCCATTCGGGCCGCATCGGCGTCGAGGCCGGTAAACAGCTTGAATCCGCGCGTCGCCTGGCCGACGTTCATGTGGCCGCCGTCGACCGTGGCGCAGCCGGCCCGGCGCGCCGCCTTGAGGAGCTCCGTTTCCAGCGGCACGTACACCACTTCGGAAACCCAAAGAGAGGGGCGCAGCACGGCCTCGGGCAACGGCATGCCGGGTATCTTCAGCATGCCGGTCGGCGTGGCGTGGATCAGTCCGGTCGCCTCGCTCATTGCGGCTTGTACTTCCTGTGCTGCAGTCGCACGGTTGCCAGGAAGATGGCGGTTGAGCCGCGCCGCAAGTTCAGCCGCGCGCGAGGCATCCTGGTCCACGACGATGAGTCGTTGCGCGCCAAGGCGCAGCACGGCGTCGGCGCAGGCCGAACCCGCGCCGCCTGCGCCGAGCAGCACGACGCGAGAGAGATCCGCGCCGGGTAGCGCACGCTTGAAGCCCCAGCTCCATCCGGAGCCGTCCGTGTTGTAGCCGACGAGCCGCTTGCCGTCGCGCACGACAGTGTTGACTGCGCCGATCGCCCTCGCTTCTTCCGAGAGCTCGTCCAGCAGCGGAATCACCGACTGCTTGCAGGGAAAAGTGACGTTCAAGCCAGCAAAGCCCATGACGCCCGCTGCTCGGATCAGCTCGGGCAGGACCTCCGGCCCGACGCCGGCTTCGTCCAAGTCGATGAGCTGATAGTGCAGCCGCAAGCCATGGTGCCGCGCCTCCTCCTCCTGCAGCGCAGGCGACAGCGAGCGCTGGATGCCTGCGCCGATCAGGCCGATGAGCACTTTCTTCATGTGAGGCAGAACGACAGCCGATAAATATTCGCCGCGGCACGCGGAGCGATCTCCCGGGATGCTGCCGCCACTGCATCGATGTCGTAGCCGCCGATGAGCGCGATCCAGCCCGCCTCGGCGTCTCCGCCGCGGATCTTCTGCTCCGCGGTCTGCGGCATGCCGGTCATCGACAGCGACTCGAGGAGGTGGGCCGCGGTGAGACCTTTACGCTCGGGTAGCGCCGACAGTGCCTGGGCGGGAACCTCCAGTCTCAACGTTGCCAACACCTGGGCTAAGCCACGGCCGAAGCTCGCCCGAACCTCGCACAGGCTGCGCACCATGTCGCGGTGGTGCGGCATCATCTTGCGTGACCACGGCGTCGGATCGTTGAGGCGTTCCACATAGGGCCCTGCAGTCAGGGTGGCGAGGCTGGCCACCTCGTACATCACGAAATAGGACGGCTCGCCGGAAACCGCGATCCAGCGGCTGCCGCGGAAGAAACCGGGCAGTGCTAGGCGTTCGGGCATGTGCTCGTGCGAGTGCCAATCTTCGAACTCCGCCTTCATCCCGGGAGTGACGTCCCACCACATGGCGACGGCGGCCGCGCCGAGCACTCAGCCGCCCAGCGCCTTGCGGGCGATCTCGATCGCGGCGCGCAGCTCGCCGATCGGCATCTGGCCCGGGGCCGAGCTGCCCGCGGCCATGCCGAAGGTGAGCGCCGAGCCGAAAGCGAAGCCGACCATGCGGCTGAGCGCGCCATGCGGCCCCATCGAGACCCCGATGAGCGGCAGCTCGAGCGTCTGCGACGCGCGCAGCGTCGCCGCGAGGAGGGTAAGCGCGTCTTCGGCGCCACGCGCCATCACCGAGACTTTCGCCACGTCGCCGCCCAGCTCCTGCGCGCGGCGGAACTGCGCTGCGAGCGCATCGATGGGCGGCGTGCGCTCGAAATCGTGGTACGAGCAGACCAGGCCGACGGCGTGGCGGCGCGAAGCC
>DATADT010000184.1:0-2973 GCA_036258355.1 Burkholderiales bacterium | reverse complement strand
TGCCGGGTGATGAGCGAAAGCTGGGCTGTGAGCGCATCGCGCCGCACCGCAAAAAGCGCGCTCTCGCTCTTGAGCAGCTGCGCGACGCGCGGATCCGCGCTGCGCGCCGCAAGCTCCGGCGGGAAAACGATCGAAGTCATGCCCGACTGCTCGGTGGAGAGGCGCGCCGACTTGGCGAGCTCGGCGTCGAGCTGCGTGCGCACGAGCTCGTTGCTCGCATCCACGCGCACGTCCTTCAGCAGGATGAGGTTCTGCCCGGCCTTCACCTTGCTCCCGTCGCGCACCAGGATCTCGCCCACGATGCCGCCTTCCTGGTGCTGCACGGTCTTGCGGTTCATGTCCACCTTGACCTGCCCGGCGCCGATCACGGCGCCGGAAAGCGGCGCGAGCCAGACCCAGACGCTGACGCCCACCACCAGCACGAGCGTCGCGACGAACCCCGCGAAGATGAGCGGCCAGGGCCGGTGCGCCTGCTCGACATCGAGCGCGGGGAGAATCAGCCGGCTTGGCCGAAAACTCATGGGATCAGACTTTGGGATGGATCTGGCCCGCGATCACCGCGGGCCTCGCTTCGGCAGGCGCTGCGCGGCCGGGCACTTCGGCCGGAGCGCCGAACTTCTCGATCACCCCGTCGCGCAGGAGCAGGATGCGGTCCACGGTGGTGAGCAGGCGGCTGCGGTGCGTGACGATCACGAACGTCACGCCATCGGCCTTCAAGCCGTTCACCGTCTCCGCGAGCGCCGCCTCGCCTTCCACGTCGAGATTGGAGTTCGGCTCGTCGAGCACCACCAGCTTCGGCGAGCCGTAGAGTGCGCGCGCGAGCGCCACGCGCTGGCGCTGCCCGGCGGAGAGGAACATGCCGCCCTCGCCGATGGGCGTGTCGTAGCCCTGCGGCAGGCGCAGCACCATGTCGTGCACGTGGGCACGCTTCCCCGCCTCGACCACCGCCGCGGAATCGACTTCCCCCATGCGCGCGATGTTCTGTGCCACGGTGCCGGCGAAGAGCTCCACGTCCTGCGGCAGATAGCCCACGTGCGGCCCCAGGCGCTGGCGCGGCCAGGCGGCGATATCGGCGTTGTCGAGGCGCACCGTCCCCATGGTGGGCTTCCACAAGCCCACGATGAGGCGGGCGAGCGTAGACTTGCCCGCGGCGCTCGGCCCCACGATGGCGAGCGTCTGTCCGGCATCGAGCTGGAAAGAAACCTGCTTGATCACCGGGCGATCCTCGCCGCGGAAGCCGAACACCACGCGCTCGACCGAGAGCGCTCCCTTTGGCGCGGGCAGCTCAGTCGCCGCGTCCTCATCCGGCATCTCGGCGATCACTTGCTCTATGCGGGCGTACGCGGCGCGCCCGTCCACCAGCCCCTTCCACCCGGCGATCGCGCTCTCCACCGGCGCCAGCGCACGAGAGAGAAGGATGGTCGCTGCGATCATCACGCCCGAGGTCGTTTGCTGGTCGATCACGAGCCATGCGCCCACGCCGAGCATCGCGACCTGCAAAAACTGGCGCATGAAGCGCGTTGCGCTCGTCAGCATGCTAGCGCTGCGGTTGGCGTCGAGCTGGTTCTCCAGTCCCTTGCGGCTCAACCCTTCCCAGCCGCGCGTGAGGTTATCAACCATGCCGAGCGCGCGCGCCACTTCCGCGTTGTCGAGGCTCTGGTCTGCGAAGCGCCCGGCCTTGCGCGCCTCGAGCTGCATGGCTTCGAGCGGCTTGCGCGAAAGCTTCTCGTTGAGAAGCGCGAGCAAGAACATGATCAGCGCGCCGGCGAGCGCCACTGCGCCGAGCATCGGATGAAAGAGGTAGATCACCAGCACATAAACCGGCGCCCAGGGCGCGTCGAAGAGCGCGAGGATCCCCGGCCCGGTGAGGAACGTGCGCAGCGCGCTGACGTCGCGCAGCCCAGGCAACGCCTCCCGGCGGCCCGGAGCGGCGCTGCGCCGAATCATGTCGGCGAGCAGGCGGGGCCCGAGCAGCTTCTCCAGGTACACCGCGGAAGCGGTCAGCAGCCGCGCCCGGATCACGTCCAGATACGCCATGATCACCAGCGCGCCAACCGCGAGCAGGGACAACATGATCAGCGTCTCGGCGCTGCGGCTCGTGAGCACCCGGTCGAACACCTGCAGCATGAACAGCGCCGGCACCAGCATCAGCAGGTTCATCACCAGGCTGAAGCCCGCCGCGGCCACGAAATGCGGCCGGAAGCGCGAAGCGAACGCGTGGAGAGGCGCCATTGTCATCTTGAGGAGACAGTCTAGCGGTACGGCCTAACTTGTTGTAGTAAATCGTGTAAATCTGTTTTTCTGGGCCCCCAAAGGAGGGGGTCCGGCGTGACTTAAGTCAACTTCCGGCTTCGGTCAACTTCCTTTGCGGCAGCCGACGAGGACGGTGATGGCGCGGCCGATCGCCGCCACTTCGGTGTTCTCCAACCGGCGCTTCCCGGCGCCGCTGTGGTGGGCCACCCGGTTCGCCTCGAGGAAGAGCTGCGCTATCTCGGCCTTGATGCCGAAGCTGATGTTCTGCGGCAGATCGCCGGTGCGCTTCTGGACTGCGAGCGCGTCGAGCTTTGCGTTCACGATGCCGGTGACGTTGCCGCTCTGGTCCAGGATCGGCCCGCCGCTGTTTCCCTTGTGCACGGGGGCCGAGATCTGGAAGGTCGAGATATTGCCGCGCACCCCCGAAGTCGCGCTGACATAGCCGAAGGCGACGTTGGATTCGCTGCTCCCGAGAATGGTGGCGAGCGGATAGCCCACCACCGTGACCGATTCGCCCGCCTGCAGCGGCACCCCTTTGCGGAAAGTCGCCACTTCGAAAAACGTCCGGTTCGCCCGGATGAGCGCGAGATCGCTCTTGGGATCCGAAGCGATGCGCTCGGCGGCGGTGCGCTTCTTTTCCGAATCGATGATGACGATACTGGAGCAGCCGTCCACTACGTGGTGATTGGTGACAATCACGCCATCCGCGCTGGCGACGAT
>DATADT010000183.1:0-3482 GCA_036258355.1 Burkholderiales bacterium | reverse complement strand
GTGCTCGACCGCGCGCTGATCGAGCAAGAGATTGCAGCCTACAAACGGCCCTCTTCTTGAGGTGCGCGGCCTGCGCACGTACTTCGCCTCGGAGCGCGGCGAGGTGCGCGCGGTGGACGGCGTCGATCTCGCCCTCGAGCGCGGCCGCACGCTCGGCATCGTGGGCGAATCGGGCTGCGGCAAGAGCGTCACGGCGCTTTCGATCATGGGCCTCGTGCCGCAGCCGCCGGGCAGGATTGCCGGCGGCGAGGTGCACTTCGAGGGCGAGGACCTCCTCAAGGTTCCGCCGCGCCGCATGCGCGACCTGCGCGGCGACAAGCTGTCGATGATCTTCCAGGAGCCGATGACCTCGCTCAACCCGGCCTTCCCGGTGGGGGAACAGATCGCCGAAGCGGTTCTGCGCCACAGGAAAGTGACGAAGAAGGAAGCTGAGGAGAGCGCGGTCGAGATGCTGCGCAAGGTGCGCATACCGTCGCCTGAGCGCCGCGCGCACGACTACCCGCACCAACTCTCCGGCGGCATGCGCCAGCGCGTGATGATTGCAATGGCGCTCGCGTGCAATCCGCGGCTCCTGATCGCGGACGAGCCGACCACCGCGCTCGACGTCACCATCCAGGCGCAGATCCTCGAGCTCATGCGCTTGCTGCGCGCCGAGCTCGGCACCGCGATCATCCTCATCACCCACGACCTCGGCGTGATAGCCGAGCTGGCCGACGACGTCATCGTGATGTACGCGGGCCAGGTAGTCGAGCGCTGCGCCGCCGCGCGGCTGTTCTCCGAGCCGCAGCACCCCTACACCGTCGGCCTGCTCGGCTCGATCCCGCGGCTTCATCTGGATCAGGAGCGCCTGAGCGCGATAGACGGCGTGGTGCCCGATGCCGCGGCTTTTCCACAGGGCTGCCGCTTCCATCCGCGCTGTCCCTTCGCGGTAGAAAAATGCCGAACGGAGATTCCAGTCTTGATGGAAGTAAGAACAGATCACTACGCCGCCTGCTGGCGGGCGCCGCTGTGAGCCAGCCCCTCGTCCGGGCGCGACGGCTGGTCAAGCATTTCAAAAAGGTCCAGGCAGTGGACGATGTGAGCTTCGATGTGCACCCCGGCGAAACGCTGGCGCTCGTCGGGGAATCCGGCTGCGGCAAATCCACCACCGGCAAGCTCCTGCTGCGGCTGATCGAGCCGACCTCGGGCGCGGTGTTCTTCCGAAGCCAGAACATCTTCGAGCTGCGCGAGCGCGACATGCGCTCGCTGCGGCGCGAAATGCAGATCATCTTCCAGGACCCGTACGGCTCGCTCAACCCACGCATGACCGTGGGCGACATGCTGGAGGAGCCGTTACGCTTGCATGGGTTGCATAAAGGACGGGAAAGACAGCGAACAATTGAGCTGCTGGGGCTCGTCGGGCTCGCGCCCGACCATGCCTCGCGCTACCCGCACGAGTTCTCCGGCGGGCAGCGCCAGCGGATCGGGATCGCGCGCGCGCTGGCGGTCGAGCCCAAGCTCATTGTCTGCGACGAGCCGGTTTCGGCGCTCGACGTCTCGATACAGGCGCAGGTGATCAACCTGCTGCAAGACCTTCAGCGCCGGTTCGGGCTCGCCTATGTCTTCATCGCGCACGACCTCGCGGTGGTGAAGCACATCGCCACCCGCGTCGCCGTCATGTACCTCGGCAAGATCGTCGAGATCGGCGAAAAGCGCGCGCTTTTCGCGGCGCCGCGACATCCGTATACCCGGGCGCTCCTGTCCGCGATTCCCGTGCCGGACCCTTCCCTTGCCAGGAGAAGAATGATCCTCGAAGGCGACGTTCCGAGCCCCTACGACCCGCCCTCGGGCTGCCGCTTCCGCACCCGCTGCCCGTGGGCGCACGAGCGCTGCGCCGCGGAAGAGCCCGCGCTCGGCTCGGGCGTCGCCTGCCATTTCTGGAAGGAGCTCGAGCCCTTCGCCGCGGGCTCGCAATCGAGCGCGGTCAATGAGAGACTTTCGCGCCTTCAGGCAGCGTTCCAATCAGGAGGTTCAACATGAAATGGATGGTGGCTCTGGGGCTTGCCTTGCTGGCGCCCGTCGTTAGTTCTCAAACCCTGAGGATCGGCCTGGCGGAAGATCCCGACATCCTCGACCCGACGATGGCGCGCACGTTCGTCGGCCGCATCGTGTTCGCCGGCCTGTGCGACAAGCTCTTCGACCTCGACGAGAAGCTGAACATCGTGCCGCAGCTCGCCACCTCTTATAAATGGTCGGCCGACAACAAGTCGCTTGAGATCAAGCTGCGCGAGGGCGTCACGTTCCATGACGGCGAGAAGTTCGACGCCGCCGCGGTCAAGTACAACCTCGAGCGCCACAAGGACATGAAGGGCTCGAGCCGTCGCGGCGAGCTGGCGGTGGTGTCGAGCGTCGATGCGGTCGATGCTTCGACGGTGCGCATTAACCTGGCCGCGCCGTTCGCGCCGCTGCTCGCGGTGCTCACCGACCGCTCGGGCATGATGGTGTCGCCCAAGGCCGCCGAGGCGGCGGGCGAGAAGTTCGGCGCCAAGCCCGTATGCTCGGGCCCGTTCCGCTTCGTCGAGCGCATCGCGCAGGACCGCATCGTGGTCGAGCGCTTCCCGAACTACTGGAACAAGGGCCAGATCCACTTCGAGCGCATCGTCTACCAGCCGATCGTCGACGCGACCGTGCGGCTTGCCAACCTGCGCTCGGGGCAGCTCGACTTCATCGAGCGCGTCGCGCCTTCCGACATCCTGAACATCCGCAGCGACAGCCGCTTCCGCGTCGCGAAGATCGTCGAGATCGGCTACCAGGGCATCACGATCAACGTCGGCAAGAGCGACCTGGCGCAGAAGAACCCGCTTGGCAAGGACCCGCGCGTCAGGGAAGCGCTCGAGCTTTCACTCGACCGCGACGCAATCGTGAAGGTCGCGATGGAGGGCGAGGCGCAGCCGGGCAATCAGTGGGTCGCGCCCGCCAACCGCTTCTACGGCAAGAGCGCGCCGATCCCGAAGCGCAATGTCGAGCGCGCGAAGCAGCTCCTCAAGGAAGCCGGGGTGCCCAACCCGAGCTTCACCCTCATGACGCCGACGACCTCCGACGCGCAGCGCATCGCGCAGATCGTGCAGGCGATGGCGAAGGAGGCCGGGTTCGACGTCAAGATCCACTCCACCGAGTTCGCCACCTCGCTCAACCTCGCCGACAAGGGCCAATTCGAGGCTTACGTGCTCGCGTGGAGCGGGCGCGCGGATCCCGACGGCAACCTGCACACCATGCTCTCCTGCAAGGGACCGACGAACTATGCCGGCTACTGCAAGGAGGATGTCGAGAAGCTGATCGACGAGTCGCGCACCTCGCTCGACGCGACGCGCCGCATCGCGGCCTACGACAAGATCGCGCAGCAGGTGCAGAAAGACCGGCCGATCATCTACCTCTACCACCGCAACTGGCTGTGGGCGCACACGGCCAAGCTCACCGGCCTGCGCACCGTTCCCGACGGCATG
>DATADT010000182.1:0-8289 GCA_036258355.1 Burkholderiales bacterium | reverse complement strand
CAGATCACCGCGTTCACGCAGAACGCCGGGCGCCTCACTGCGATCGGCCTCGGCTTCTTCTTCGTCACGGCGGTGATGCTGATGATGACGATCGACGTGTCGCTCAACCGCCTGTTCCGCGTGCAGCGCAGCCGCCCGCTCGCGCAGCAGGTGCTGATGTACTGGGCGGTGCTGACGCTCGGCCCGGTGCTCATCGGCGGTAGCCTCTCGATGACCTCGTTCGCCGTCGGCGCATCGCTGGGCTGGCTCAAGCTCGGCGTTGTTGCCGACCTGGTGCTCCGCGTGCTGCCTTTCGTTTTCACCTGCGCGGCGCTCACGCTGCTTTACGGATTCGTGCCGTACCGGGCGGTCAAGCCGCGCGATGCGCTCATCGGCGGCGTGCTCGCCGGCATCGCATTCGAGATCGCCAAGCGCGGGTTTGCGATCTACCTCGCGCGGTTTCCGACCTACACGCTGATCTACGGCGCTTTCGCCACCATCCCGATCTTCCTCGTCTGGCTCTACCTCTCATGGGTGGTCGTGCTCGCCGGTGCGACGCTCACCGCGATGCTGCCCGCGTATCGCCTAGCCGAAGGCAGGCCGATCCCGGGGCGGGACTTCATGGATGCGCTCGCGGTGCTCTCGGTGCTCGCGCGCTCGCAGGAAAAGGGCGGCCCGATCCGCCTCGAGCAGATCAGCAACCAGGTGCGCGTCGTGCCGTACCGCTGTGAGGCGGCGCTCGAACGCGCCGGCCGGCTCGGCTGGACCGCGCGTACCCACAGGGACGGCTGGGTACTCGCGCGCGACGCGGACGACCTGCGCGTCTCCGACCTCTATTCGGCGTTCGTGTTCGACGCCGAGACCTGGGGAATCACCGACGCGGATCTCGAGCTCACCCTGCGCGAGTTTGCGCACAAGGAGAAGAAATCATGACGATTCCGCGCGCCGAGCGCCTGATCGCCGCGCTCGACGTCTCGACCCCGCAGGAGGCGCGGCGCCTCGCCGAGCGCCTGGGCGACGCCGTGCGCTTCTACAAGGTCGGGCTCGAGCTTTTCATGGCCGGGGGCTATTTCGAGCTCGTAGACTGGCTGGTGGGCCGCGGGGCCAAGGTGTTCGTAGACCTGAAGTTCTTCGACGTCCCGGAAACCGTGCGCCGCGCGGTCGCCAACCTGCGCGGCCGCGGCGTCACCTTCGCGACGGTGCACGGCAACCAGGCGATGATGGAGGCGGCGGCGCGCGAGAAGGGTGAAGTGAAGATCCTTGCGGTCACCGCGCTGACGAGCCTCGACCGGGGCGACCTCGACGACCTGGGGTTCTCGTGCGACGTCGCGCGTCTGGTGCTCTCTCGCGCGCGGCGCGCGCTCGAGGCGGGCTGCGACGGCGTCATCTCGTCGGGACTCGAAGCGCAGGCGCTCAAGGCCCAGTTCAAGGACCGGCTGCTCGTGGTCACGCCCGGCATCCGGCCGGTCGACAACCGCGCCGACGACCAGAAGCGCACCGTCGACGTCGCGCAGGCCTTCGCGAACGGTGCGGACTACATCGTCGTCGGCCGGCCGATCCGCGAAGCGGCCGATCCGCGCGCCGCCGCGCGGGCGATCCAGGCGACGATCGCCTCGATCTTCAGCCAATAATCTTTTGCAGCAGCCGCTCGAGGTGCGAGTGATGCGGCAACAGCACGCCCTGGAACAGCGTCTCGGCGCCGCGCCGCACGAGAATCGTCGGGAAATTTTCGACCTCGATGTCCTCGACCGCCTCCGCGTCGTCCTCGATGTCGACCCCTCGGAACTCGGCGCTCGGGAAGCGCACGGCCATGGCGAGGAAGCCCGGGCGGTAGGCGGTGCAGGTGTCGCACCACGCGGCGCACAGGCAGGCGACCAGGAATTCCCGATTAGACTCCACGCGTGGCCGATTCTATTCACGCGCTGACCGGAATGGCAGGGCTGCTGGGGCTCGCCTGGGCTGCGAGCGAGAACCGGCGCGCGATCCCGTGGCGGGCGGTGGCGACGGGGGTCGGGTTGCTGGTGGTGCTCGCGGTGATCTTTCTCAAAGCACCGTTGGTGAAAGACGCGTTCATGAAACTGAACGACGTGCTGCTCGTCCTCGAGCGCGCAACGCAGGCCGGGACGAGCCTCGTGTTCGGCTACCTGGGCGGCGGGAACGCTCCGTTCACGGTCTCCGACCCGGCGTCGAACTTCGTGCTCGCGTTCCGCGCGCTGCCCATCGTGCTTCTCATGAGCGCGCTTTCGGCGCTGCTCTTCTACTGGCGCGTCCTGCCTGCGCTCGTGCGGGCGATCTCTTTCCTGCTGGAGAGGACGATGCGCATCGGCGGCGTGGTCGGGCTCTCCACTGCGGCGAACGTGTTCGTGGGAATGGTGGAGGCGCCGCTCTTCGTGCGGCCGTATCTCGCGCGCGTGTCGCGGGGCGAGCTCTTCGCCATCATGGCGGGCGGCATGGCCTCGATCGCCGGCACGGTGCTCTTCCTCTACGGCAGCATCCTCGGGCGCGTCCAGCCCGACGCGGTGGCGCATCTCCTCATCGCCTCGATCCTGTCGGCGCCGGCGGCGCTGGTCATCGCATTCCTGATGGTCCCTCCCGAAACCACCACGCGAGGCGACCTTGCGCTGCGGTCGGAGGCGAGCAGCAGCATGGATGCCCTGACCCGCGGCACCCTTGACGGCGCACAGCTCCTCCTCAACATCGTCGCCATGCTGGTCGTCTTCGTCGCGCTAGTGGCTCTCGTGAATCTGGTCATCGCGCCGTACACGCTGCAAGGCGCGCTCGGCTGGGCGCTTGCGCCGCTTGCCTGGCTCGCCGGCATCCCCTGGAGCGAGGCGCGCGCGGCCGGGGCGCTGCTGGGCACGAAGACGGTGATCAATGAGCTCGTCGCCTACCTGGATCTGTCGCAAATGCGCAATATTTCGGAGCGCAGCCGGCTGCTCCTCACGTATGCGCTCTGCGGCTTCGCCAATTTCGGCAGCCTGGGCATCATGATCGGCGGCCTCGGCACCATGTCGCCGGAACGTCGTGGCGAGATAGTGGATCTCGGGATACGCTCGATCGTCGCCGGGACGCTCGCCACCTGCCTCACGGCCGCGACTGTCGCGTTGATCCTGTAGTGCGCTCACCACAGCAGGTTCATGCGTATGTAGGCAATCACCCCGGTCTTTCGACCGTGGTTTTTTTGTAGGTAGTAGCAATGCGTGTTCTCTACGTAACGCCCGAGTGTGCGCCGCTCGCGAAGGCGGGCGGTCTGGGCGATGTCGGCGCGGGGCTGCCCTCGGCATTGCGTGCGCTCGGGCACGAGGTGGACGTCCTCCTTCCCGCCTATGCGGAGGTCCTCGACAAGGTCTCCGGCGCAGCCGAGCAGGCGCGCTTCGTCGAGCTCGACCTTGACTGCCGAATCCTCCGGCAAGGCGCCTTCCTGCTTGCGGACTGCCCGCCGCTTTACGAGCGCGCGGGCACTCCTTATCAGGATCCTGGCGGCGAGGACTGGCCGGACAATGCCCTTCGCTTCGGTCTGCTGTCGAAAATTGCGGCGCGGCTCGGCGCCGGGTACGACGTGATCCACTGCAACGACTGGCCGGCCGCGCTCGCACCGGTCTATGCGCACCGGGCGAAGACGCTTCTCACGATTCACAACCTCGCTTTTCAGGGGAACTTCGATCCGCAGTGGTTGGGCCGGCTCGGCCTGCCGGAGGAGCTCTTCTCGATCCACAAGCTCGAGTTCCACGGGCGCCTCTCGTTCCTCAAGGGCGGCCTCGTTCACGCCGCGGCGATCAACACGGTGAGCCCCACCTACGCTCGCGAGATCCAGACCGAGCAGTTCGGCTGCGGGCTCGACGGCGTGCTGCGCAGTCGCGGCGGCGCGCTGAGCGGCATCCTCAACGGTATCGATACCGAGCTCTGGGATCCGTCGAGGGATCCGCATCTCGCCCAGCGCTACGACGCCGCGACGCTCGAAAAAAAGCAGCTCAACAAGCGCGCGCTGCAGAAGCGGCTCAACCTCGAAGCGAGCGACGATCCGCTCATCGGCTTCGTCGGCCGCCTCACCGAGCAGAAAGGCGCGGACCTGGTGGCGCAGGCCGCCGCCGAGCTCGCCCGGCTACCGGCGCAGATTGCGCTGCTCGGACGCGGAGAGCGCAGCCTTGAGGAGGCGCTCTCCATCACTGCGGCGCGCCATCCGGGGCGCGTCGCGGTGTCGATCGGGTTCAGCGAGGAGCTCGCGCACCTCATCGAGGCCGGCGCCGATCTTTTTGTCATGCCCTCGCGCTTCGAGCCATGCGGGCTGAACCAGATGTACAGCCAGCGCTACGGCACGCCGCCTGTGGCGCGGGCGACCGGCGGGCTCGCCGACACGGTGGAAGACGGCGAAACCGGGTTCCTGTTCGAGCGCGCCGAGCCTTCGGCGCTCGCTGCCGCGATGCGGCGGGCGGTCGCGGCGTGGCGCGAGCCGCGCCGCTGGCGCGAGATGCAGCGCGCGGGGATGCAGCGAGACTTCAGCTGGTCGGCAGCCGCTCGTCGCTATGCCGATCTCTATTCGCGGCTTTCCACGGCGCGGGCGCCTTGAGCGCCTGGCTGCGCGCCCACCATCGCCCGGACCCGTATAGAGATGTAGCAGGCGGGAGATAGCGTGTAGTCGCGCTACGACAGGAGATTCAAGTGGCGGCGATATCCCGCGTTCACGGCGCGCCCTACCATCCGGTCAAACTTCCGGGTGCGCAAATGCCCGTCGCGATTCCGACTAGGACCCTGACACCGGCGATCGTCGTGGGTGCAGCGCTCGCCATCGTCGCCGTGGCCCCGGATGCCGTGGCGCCGGACATGACGGGCATCGCGCGCACGCCGCCGGCGGCGGAGCAGCTTTCCGATCCCGAGCGCGAGCCGCTGGACGCGACTCAGCAGGTGCTCGTCGAGCACCTTTCGAAGCGCTTCTTCATCGCCCCGGCCGTGACCGAGCGCATGGTGGCTGCGGCGCACCGCGCGGCAGCCGAGGTCGGGCTCGATCCGCTCCTCGTGCTCGCCGTGATCTCCATCGAATCAAGTTTCAACCCGATCGCGGAGAGCGTGATGGGCGCTAAGGGGCTGATGCAGATCATTCCCAAGTACCACCTCGACAAGCTGCGCGCGGCAGGAGGGGAGCAGGCGGTGTTCGACCCGGAGAGCAACATTCACGTCGGAACGCGCATCCTGCAGGAATACGTCTACCGCACCGGCACGCTGGAGGCGGGGTTGCAGTTCTACAACGGCGCCTTGCGCGACGGCTCGGCGCAATACGCTTACAAGGTGCTGGCGGAGCGCATGCGGCTCGAGCAAGTGCTGCGCGGGCGGACCGGATGAACGCCCTTCTGCTTTCGCTCGGCCTGCTTCTCCCGGCGGCGGGCTTCGCCGCGGAAAGCGCTGTGACCGGCGCTGACGTGGACGAGATCCGCACCGTCATCCACCGCCAGATCGATGCGTTCCGGCGCGACGACGCGCACGGCGCCTTCGCGCTCGTGTCGCCCAACGTGCAGGAAGTCTTCGGTACGCCGGAGCGCTTTCTCGACACCGTCCGCGTGGCTTACCGCGCCGTGTACCGGCCGGCGAGCGTGTCGTTCCTTGAAGTCGTCGTGGTCGGCGGCGACGTGGTTCAGCCAGTGCAGGTCACCGACCGCTCGGGCGGCCTCTGGGTGGCGTACTACGCGATGCAGCGCCAGAAGGACGGCAGCTGGCGCACCCACGGCTACCGCCTCGTTCCGCCGGCGCGGACTATTTCTGCATAATCGTGCGTGAGTGGAGGCGCCCGCACGAGTCCTGGTCGCGCCGAGCGCGGTCTGGCGCGGCCGCCCCTATCCCCTGGGAGCGACCTGGGACGGGGCCGGGGTCAACTTTGCGCTGTTCTCGAAGCACGCCGAGGCGGTGGAGCTTTGCCTCTTCGATCCCAGGGGCCGGCGCGAGATCGAGCGCGTGCCGGTGCGGGAGCGCACCGACTTCGTCTGGCACTGCCACCTGCCCGAGGCGCGGCCCGGCCTGCTCTACGGCTACCGCGTGTACGGGCCTCACGACCCCGACCGCGGCCATCGCTTTGATCCGCACAAAGTCCTTCTCGACCCGTACGCGCGGCTGATCCGGGGGAAGGTTTCCGCCGGGATCGGGAGGTGCGAAGTGGTGGACCCGGCGTTCACCTGGGGCGAAGACCGCCCTCCGCGCACGTCGTGGCAGGACACGGTGATCTACGAGCTTCACGTCAAGGGCTTTACCCAGCGTCACCCCGACGTGCCGCCGCAGCTGCGTGGGACTTATGCCGGCCTGGCATACCAACCGGTGATTTCCTATTTGAAAGGTCTGGGCGTTACCGCGGTCGAGCTGTTGCCCCTGCACACCATCGCCGACGAGCGGCGGCTCCTGCACCACGGCCTGCGAAACTACTGGGGCTACAACTCGATCGGCTTCTTCGCGCCCGACATGCGCTATTCCGCGAGTGGCGCGCTCGGCGAATTCAGGAGCATGGTGAAGACGCTGCACGCGGCCGGCATCGAAGTGATTCTCGATGTCGTCTACAACCACACCGGCGAGGGCGACCATGCCGGCCCGACGCTCAGCTTCCGCGGTATCGACAACGCGATCTACTACCGCCTCGACCCGTCGCACCCGCGTCGCTATTTGAATTACGGCGGCACGGGCAACAGCTTGAATCTGTCGCACCGGGTAGTGCTCGCGCTGGTCATGGATAGCCTGCGCTACTGGGTCGAGGAGATGCACGTCGACGGCTTCCGCTTGGACCTCGCGGCGACGCTCGCGCGCAACGCGCAGGGTGCGTTCGACCGCAACGTCGCCTTTCTCGCCGCGGTGCGCCAGGACCCGGTGATATCGCAGGTAAAGTTGATCGCCGAGCCTTGGGACCTCGCCGAGGGCGGCTACCAGCTCGGCAACTTCCCGTCGGGCTGGGCCGAGTGGAACGACAAGTACCGCGACGCCGTGCGCTCCTACTGGAAGGGCGACGAGCGCACGATCGGCGAGCTCGCCTCGCGCATCTCCGGTTCGCAGGATGTCTTCGAGCGCAGCGGCCGCGCGCCCACCGCGAGCATCAACTTCGTCACCGCCCACGACGGCTTCACCCTGCACGATCTCGTGAGCTACGAGCGCAAGCGCAATGAAGCCAACCTCGAGGGTAACCGCGACGGCTCGGACGACAACCGCAGCTGGAACTGCGGCGTCGAGGGGCCAAGCGACGAGCCCCACATCCGCGCGCTGCGCGAGCGGCAGAAGCGCAACTTCCTCGCGACGTTATCTTTCTCGCAGGGTGTGCCGCTCCTGCTCGCGGGCGACGAAATGGGACGCACCCAGCTCGGCAACAACAACGCCTACTGCCACGACAGCGAGCTCTCGTGGATCGATTGGCAGCTCGACGCCGACGCCCGCTCGCTTGCCGACTTCACACGAAACGTTCTTTCGCTTCGAAAAAGCCATCCGCTGCTTCGCCGCCGGACCTACCCCAAGCCCGAGAACACCGCCTGGCTCTCGCCCGAAGGGCGCGAGATGACCCAGGAGGACTGGAAGCTTCCCTTCGCGCGCTGCCTCGGCTGCCTCATGGTGGGCGAGCGCCTCGCGGAGCGCGACGAGCGCGGCACGCCGATCATGGACGACGACCTGCTGCTCTTGATGAACGCTCACCACGACCCGGTCGAGTTCCGACTTCCGGAGGAAGCATGGACGGTGCTCGTGGACACTGCGCGGCCCGAAACGAATTCGCCGGGAAAGACTTACCCGCTCGAAGCTCGCTCTTTGGCGCTCCTCGCTAGACCCAGGCGCACAATCCCAGCTCGAACGGATGCGTGAGGAGCTCGTGACGCGGGTGGACGCGGATGCGGTACTCGAGCCGGCCCGCAAGGCCGGGCTTGAACTCGATTCTGAAGCGATGCTCACCGTCGGAAATCGCTCCGGCAGGCGACAGCTCATGCGCATGGCGCACCGGCGCGCCCTCGCGCGGGCTGCGCACGAGTAGCAGCTCGACGCAGACGTCGTCGGGTGCCAGGCCGTTCAGCTTGACGCCGACCTCGATCACGAGCGATTCGCCGAACTGGATGCGGGGCTTGGGCGTGTCGAGGCGCCGCGCGGCGACGCCGTTCCACGCGGCACGCACCTTGGCTTTCCACGCAGCCACTGCCTTTGCGTTTTCGTAGCCGTTCTGCGTATAGCGGTGGCCCTGGCGCAACGCGGGGATATAGTACTTGGAGACGTATTCGCCCAGCATGCGTGAGGCGTCGTAGCGCGGCAGGAGCGAGGCCATCGAGCGCTTGGCGATCTTCATCCAGCGCGGCGAGTAGCCGCCCT